>JANXNT010000252.1 GCA_025353985.1 Limnoglobus sp. | reverse complement strand
AGTTGGCCTTCGATGAAGCCATCTATTTTGAAGTCCTCGAAGTTCCGCTCGAACCGGGGTCGAAGTCCAAATCGCTGTTTCTCGTCACGCGGGCCTGCATCGGTGACGATGGTTATACCATTGATGATAACGGTGCCAATAACGGTTCACGAGTTCCACTCAAAGCGTTCATAAATCGCGACGATGCGATAGCGTATCGTACGGAACTCGAGCGACGTGCGTGGCGGACCCTCAACCCGTTTCACCTGGTGACTGCGGAATTGAACTGGATATCCTCTTCATTATTCGATTCGGACAACGACCGCTTGCCGAACGGAATGAGCGAACCGCAAATCCTTTTGGCTGTGCAGAAACTCGGGTTAAACTCGCCAAAACAAGCGGATAGCTTCGACATCAGCGGCGACTGGATCGGCTGGTGGGACGCAACCGCGCCGCACCTCTCCGACGAACAGTTCGCCGAAATCTGGAACATCTTCAGCGGATTCCGGTTGTTCGAAGTCTCCGAAGTGGAAGTGAGCTGAAAATGCCCTCACACGAAGTGCTGAAAGTGTTTCCCGGATGAGCTACCAAGTCGCACTCGATACCTTCCACGGTCCGCTCGACTTGCTCTTGTACCTCGTCAAGCGCAACGAGGTGGACATTCACAGCCTGTCACTCGCGCGGCTGGCGGATCAATTCCTCGAATACCTCAGCGTGATTCAAACACTCGACGTCGAACTGGCGGGGGATTTCCTCGTACTGGCGGCCACGCTCATGGAGTGGAAGAGTCAATCACTATTGCCCGTCGAGCGCGTGGCCGAAGCCGCCGATGGCCCCGATCCGCGGCGACAGCTGGTGAAGCAGTTGCTCGAATATCGCAAATATAAGGACGCCGCCGCCGCACTCGAATTGCAGGCCGAAACGCACAGCACGCGGTTACCGCGGCACCCGCCCACGACCGACGAACCCGCCTCCGTTGGCCCGACGCCGTTGCGACCCGTCGAACTTTGGGACTTAGTCAGCGCCTTCGCACGCCTGATGCGCGAAACCAAGGCCGCCGACGAGAAAACCATCACCTTCGACGACACACCACAAGAGGTCTACGAGCGACAAATCCTCGAAAGTGTCCGCATCGCAGGTCGAATCGCGTTCGCCGACCTCTTCACGCCACCCTACTTCCGCGCCAAGCTCATCGGCCTGTTCCTCGCCGTACTTGAACTCATCAAGCGCCGCGAGATCGAACTCGAACAAGCCGAACCCTTCGCCGATATCTGGCTGATTCTGGTGCCTTTTCCCCGGATCGCGTAACACTCACCCGAAGTACTCCTTGTTCTCTTTCACGGCGCGGTCGACGATCGGCACGCGCACATCGGAGACGATCTCTTTCACGATTAACGCAGCGGTTTTCTTGCGTAGGCGGCTCTCGGGGCGCAAGATGATCCGGTGCCCGAGGACCGGTTGTGCCATGCGTTTCACATCGTCCGGGATCACGAATTCGCGGCCCTGAATTGCGGCCAGTGCTTGCGCACAGCGGAACAGCGCGATCGATGCACGCGGGCTGCCGCCGAGCATCACGTCTTCGCTTTCGCGGCTCCCGTGGATGATTTCCAGCACGTACTTTTTCAGCTTCTCATCGACGTGAATATTCCGCACGACCTCTTGGCAGGCGATCAGCGCATCGGCGGAAACGACCGGCTGCAAGTCGTCGATTGGGTGGCCCTTTTGCAGCCGCGTTAGCATCATCGATTCTTCCTCAAAGCTCGGATAGCCGAGGCTGAGCTTGATCAAGAAGCGGTCGAGTTGAGCTTCCGGCAAAGGGAATGTGCCTTCCTGGTCGATCGGGTTCTGCGTGGCGATCACGAGAAACGGCGGCTTCAGGACGTACGTCTGGCCATCGACGGTGACGCGGCGTTCGCCCATCGCTTCGAGCAGTGCCGCCTGCGTTCGTGGCGTCGCGCGGTTGATTTCGTCGGCGAGTAGTGTCTGGGCGAATACGGGACCGGGGCGGAATTCGAACTCGGTCGTCTTCTGGTTGAAGATCGACACGCCGGTGACGTCCGATGGCAGCAAGTCTGGCGTACATTGGAGCCGTTTGAACGTGCAACCGACGCTGCGGGTGAGGGCGCGTGCGAACATTGTCTTGGCCACGCCGGGGACATCTTCGAGAAGGATATGCCCTTCGCAAAGGTACGCCGCCATCGCCAGCGCCAACTGCGGCCGCTTGCCGATGATGACCTTTTCGACGTTCGCCACAATCTTCGCCGTCGTCGCCGCGACATCGATTCCCATCGTGCCCCCGTTCGATTTCCAGTGCAAGGGACGCCGCAAGATCAGGATACGCCAACGCGAAAAAAGGGCGAGGAAACGGCGGAAACTGCCTCTTACTGTCGACGTAAGTCTCCATTGCGGAAGTTTAAAAACCGTGTTTTTCGTGTTTTTTCGTCTCAATAAGCCCGTTTTTTGATCGGTTTTCGCTGATTTGTTTCGGGGTCGTTTTACTTATCTTGAGATGCGGAATCGGTTTGTGTCGATGGACATCGATTACGCATAAGAGACGACTACGACCCTTTCGCGTCCTAAAGCGCCTTTTTTATGTCATTGCGCGTCCTTTCTATGTCACGGCGCGCACTTTCTATGTCATTACGCGCCTTTTCTATGTCACTCCGTGCACGTCACGAATTCCGACTTACGTCAAATCGTCACAAATTGTTTGATTTCGCAAAATCGTGTGGATCGCCGTCGTGACCGACGATTCGCGACCCGCATTTTGAACGCCGTCGATACTTTTGGTAAATTATTCTGATTGTGCTTGACGAGCCGATTTTGCGGCCTGCGATCGTATGAAGTCCCATCTTCGCAATTGGATGTCGCCCAATGAAATCCGCAACCCGTACGTTCCTGTCGCTGACCGAAGTCGAGCCGCGCATCGTGCCCGATGCCACCGCGACGTTGCTACCCTATACCATCGGGACCACGAGCACCACCACGTCCACGACGCTGCAATACGCAGACGACCCCGCACACCCCGTCACAACGACAACGCTCGGCTTCACCGACGACCCCGCACACTCGGTCACCGCGACACCTGTCAATACGACGATCCCGCCAACAGCGACAACGCCACCCACTGACACCGCACCGTCAGCGGTGGCGACACCGGCAGTGGTCGCTCTTCCACCCGAATTCCTCGCATGGATCGAAACGCTCAGCGACGCGGAAATTCAGAGTTTGCTCGAATTATCCGATGCCGAACTCGGCGCTCTCATCGCAGGTACATCCGCCCCCGAAAGCCCAGTGACGCCCGCCGCTGGGCTGCCACCCGCAGACACCACGCCGACACTCCACGGCGTCGATGTCGGCACCAGTCCGCCGCCGCCCGCCGCCGGCCCCAATGTCGTCAATACCGGCTACCAATTCGACCCCAACGCGCCGCCGCCCACGGCCACAACGCTCGAATTCACGAATGGACAACAACAAGGCCCGGCGGTAACCACACTGCAAAACCCGGCACAAGCGCCGCCGATAACGCCCGAAGAGGCGCTGAATCGCCTGCAAAATCAACCGCAAATTGTCGTCGTCAGCAGTACGCCACCCGTCGTTCAAGCCGCGCCGCCATCGGTCCTGTTACTCAGCAATCCGGCCATCGGAATCATCACCTCCGGCGGCACATGGCCCGGCGGCAACCAGATGATTTACTCGCAGGACGCCAACGGGACACTCCACCCGTACATCACGACGTCCATGCTTACAGAGATGATCAGATGGGGTAACGCCGCTTCGAGTGGGGCGACCCCAGGCTGGACCTTCGGCGCAACATTCGGTGAAATTGGTAACCTCGTAAACTACGCGCCAACAATAATAACGACTGAAGTCATGATGTGGCAGTTGCAACAAGCTGTTACCATACACACTAACTATACGACCGTACGCAATAACTCAGATGAAAACCAAGTGGGTTCGGCGATTCTGGCCGTCCTCGGATATGCGGGGGCACCCGTCAACGATGGCTTGGTACATGCCGGAAATCAAGTCGGTACGATATACAATGAACAGCGGAGTAGCGGTGCAGATATCGCAGGTTCGGCCAGTACCACGTTCGTGTATTCGCTTGGCTCGCTCGTAGGCCTGGTCGATATCCACGAGGCCATTGAAGGTAGAGAAGCGCGTTCGGGCCGCGAGTTGACCTCGAACGAGCGTTGGTCGCGCGGGTTTCTTGGGGTGGGCAGTTTCTTGCTATCTTTAGCGCCGCT
>JANXNT010000198.1 GCA_025353985.1 Limnoglobus sp. | reverse complement strand
CATCGCCGTTGAAATCGGCGGCATCGAAAACGATACGCAGAAACTGGTACTCCTGCCCGCCGATTTCGGCTTCGGTCACGATCGCTTTGCCTTTCGGATACGTGCTATTCACTTCCGCTTCGAGGCGATCGACGACGTACGAAGGTGCGGCCCCCGCGTAAAGATCGAGCAACTGCCTGCCCACCCGCAACACTAACCGGCCCGTACTCGATGCGCGAATTTCCAACCCGGCGGGCAGTGCCTTCCCCGAGGCATATTGAATCGTCATTTTCCTTCGATCCGCCAAGTCGCTGATGTTGACATTGGCGATGAAATCCGGCGGTCCCGTTCGCCACAATTCCAACTCGGCCGCAGACAGTTTGCCATCGCGGTTCGCGTCGAAACGGTCGAACGTCTCCTTGTCGAAGCCGATCTCGTTTTGCGTCAGGAACGCATCCTTGTTTGCGTCGTAACGTTGCAACAATTGTTGCACGATCGTTGCGGGGATCGCCGTGCGAAACAGTTGCAAATCACTGGCAACATCGAGAGTGGGCGCGCCACCGATCGTTACCGGTTTCAAGGTGGCCATCGGATCCGCGTTGCCGAGATTCAACTCGTCTGGCGACAGGCATTCGTCTTCGTTCTGATCGAGCGAGAGTAAAATTTTCTCCGCATCTCGTACCTCGCTCTTCGAGAGTTTGCCATCCTTGTTCAAATCGAGTGCGGCAAAAAGTTGCTCGGTCATCTTGCGGTTCGGCGCGCTGTCGAGCGAGATCGAACGGGGTTGCACGAGGTCTTCGGCTGCTTCGCGATGATAGTATGCGAACTCATCGAAAGACACGCGATTGTCGCCATCGCGATCGATTTCTTCGAGTGTCGGCGGTTGGCTCAGGTTGCGATAGGCGTTCCCGCCGACCAGCGTGATCATCCCCGCTGCACTGTAAATATGCTCGATTTCGTGGCGATTCAGGTAACCATCATGGTCGCGATCGAATGCCGCGAACAGCGTTTTCAGGTGGTTCTGCCAGACGACATCGGCCGCCACGTCATCGACGGTCACGTGAATCTGCACGCGGATCGGCCGATCTTTCGCAAAGAAAATGGCGTCGATTGTGTCGCGGATCGGCGACGCCGGTGGCAGCACGAACTTCGGGCGGCGCCGCTGAATCGGGGCGATCTCGACCGCGAGGATACCCGGAACAAACGCATCGCCGCGCGGTCCCGTCGGCCTTGGCAAGCCGCGCGATAGCGAACCCGGCGGGTCGGCCATCGCGGTCGCCGTGCAGGCAATCATCGCGCAAAGTCCACACGCAATGCGGGTCACGCGATCACCTCGGTGATCGGTTTCGCCGCTTTGTCGACGATGCGAATCGGTCGACCGACGTTCGACATGTTCTGCTTTTCGTGCTCGATCCCGAGCGCGCCGCAGACGGTTGCGAGTAGGTCGATTGTCGTCGTCGGGCGGTCTTCGACCGTCGTACCATCGGCGCTGGTTTTGCCGATCGCCTGCCCGCCTTTGATGCCGCCACCCGCCAACACCGTCGACCACGCATTCGGGAAGTGGTCGCGGCCTTTCGAGCCGTTGATGCGCGGCGTGCGGCCAAATTCGCCCATCCAAACGACGAGCGTCGAATCGAGCAACCCGCGCTCTTTCAGGTCGGTCATCAGCGAACCCCAGCCTTTGTCGAGGTGTTCGCACTGCTTTTTTACGAGGTCGAAATTGTTGCCGTGCGTATCCCAACCGCTGAGCGTGACTTCGACAAACGGCACGCCTTTCTCGACGAGCCGCCTGGCCAGCAAGCAGCCTTGGCCGAACAGCGACTTGCCGTATCGCTCGCGTACTTCCTTTTTCTCTTCGCCCAGGTCGAACGCTTTCCCGGCGGACGATTGCATCAAACGTGTCGCACGGTCGTACGCCGAGACGTGGCTATTGACGATGCTCGTCGGGCGGGTGGTCGCGAAATCGTCGTGCATATCGCGAAGGAGTGACAGCCGGGCGTCCGCATGGGCCGTCGATACGCTTTCGGGCCGGGCGATGTTCTCGACCTTCAACCGACTGCCGATATCGTCGCTAACGGGTTCCTGGAAATCGTTCGATGCCCCGACGACGAGGGGCGCGTGTTGCGGCCCGAGGAAGCCAGGCGTGTTCGGATTGACATCGAAGAACCGGCGCGGCGCGATGCTGACGAAGTTCGGCAACTCGGCTTTCGGGTCGCCAATTTCTTTCGAAACGAGCGAGCCGAACGTCGGGTAATCGATCGGCCCTTGGGGCAGTTGCCCCGTGCGCATCAGGAACGTGGCGCGTCCGTGATCGCCTTCTTTCGTGGACATTCCACGCAGAATCGCGAGCTTGTCGCCGAACTTCGCGAGCGTCGGCAAGTGCTCGCCGATCTTCAGCCCCGGCACACTCGTTGCGATTTCCTTGTACGGTCCGCCGTTCGCGTGGCCGGGCTTCAAGTCCCAAAGATCGATCGTCGACGGCCCGCCGTTCATCCACAACAGAATGCACGACCGCTTCCGTTTCGGGTCCGCGGCGAGGCTATTCGCCAGCGGAGCGAGCCACCCCGACACCGACACGCCCACGCTGAGCGCACCCACCCGAATGAACTGCCTGCGAGACGTATCGAACATCGGCCTCACCTCGTATGGCTTCGGAACTAAAATAACCTTTGTTAACACATTCGGGATTGTTAGCCCGACGCGCCAG
>JANXNT010000191.1 GCA_025353985.1 Limnoglobus sp. | reverse complement strand
CGCAGATGCCGGTTTATCGGCGAAATGCCTCGTTCGCGTTCGGATCTGAATCGTCCCACTCCGCTTGCCGATCGCTTCGCCCGCGTTCGTAACGAGGCTCATAAGCACCTGACGGATACTCGCTTCATCGGCCCGAATCAGTGGCAACTCGTCGTCGAGATGATACACAACACGGCAGCGTTTCGAGATCGCGATCGCGAACAAACCGTCGTTGTCGCGAATGAAATCGCTGAGCGGGATCGGCCCGACCGCCGCATTCGACTTACCGGAAAAGATCATCAGTTGCCGCGTGAGGTCCGCCGCACGATTCGCACCCGTTCGGATTTCCCCGACGCAGGAATGCGCATCCGAACTTGCGGGAAGCATCATCTGCGCGAGTTCGGCATTCCCGAGAATCCCCGTAAGAATGTTGTTGAACTCGTGCGCCACTCCGCTTGCCAACACGCCGACCGCCTCGAACTGTTGCGCCTGGATCGCCTGGATTTCGAGTTCTTTGCGTTCGACCTCCGCCCGCTTTCGTTCCGTAACATCCAACCCGATTGCGAGATACTCCGCTTGGCCATCTGCCGAACTCTCGGCCGCACGGATCGACCAACGCACCCAACGGCCTTTGCTCGCCACATCTTTGGCGAAGCATTCGAGATCGACCGGCGAATCGGTCGGTATCAGCGACGGGAGCCGATCTAGCGCGACACGATCCGATACTAAACCAGCGCGGCTGAAGAGGTTTTCTTTACCCGCAACGCGACCGGCACCGAAAATCCTTCGGTAAGTCTCGTTCGCAAACAATATCGCACCATCGAGACGAAATCGACAGATCAAGGCCGGATTGTCGTTCACCAATCTGCGATACTCGCCTTCGCTTTCGCGGAGCCGTTTCGCGATCTGTTCGCGTTCCGAAAGTAACCCGACGAGTGTCATCGCGATGAGCGACATCGACACCAGATAGCCCCACAGAAAGTAAGGCCGCGTATGGCTATCGAAGTACTGCGTGATGCCTGTTCCGCGGTGATTCGCCCAGACGGCGAATACCGCCACGATGAGTATCTGGAGCGCGACTCCCCATGCGCGGTAGATCGTTGCAACACGCAGCACGCAAATAAACGGCAAGAAAATGAGCGTTAGGCTCCACGCCGCCAACGTGAAGAATTCGAGATACAGAAAGACACAAATTCCCACCGTCAAACTCGACGCCGCAACGAACTGAATGAAGTTTCCGCGCCGTCGCATTCGCACGAGCATGTCAGGCGACCACGCGAGGAGTGTCGGTGCGGCAATCAGCACGCCGCCCGCATCGCCGAGCCACCAGACCGTAACCGCTTCCTGCCAGATATTCGTTGGGATCACACCCGAAACGATCAGCCAGGCACTACCGTTAACGGCACTAATCGTCATTGATGACAACGCCGCCGCCGCCAGGACCGCAATGTCCCGCCAGGTTGCGAACGACGGCTGGAATTTCAATCGGCGAAGCAGCATCGCGCAGACGATCGGCGCGATCGTATTGCCGACGCCGATCAGGAACGCCGTATGCATCTTCAAAGTGACGTGATTGGCTGCAACCGCCGCAACGAAAATACCCGGCCAATAACGAATACCATAACGGTAAAGGACACCCGTCGCGATGCCCGTTGGCAGCCAGATGATCGTCACCGTGGCACCGATCGTCGCGATCAGCAAGCCTATTTGTGCGGTCAAAAAGTACGCAATGGCAGCGAGTACGCAGCCTAGTAGCCATTGTAGTGGCGTCACACGAAGCGGGAGGGCAATCGTCAACGTCGTCGATTCAGAACCCATATCTTGCCCAACTCTACTGGCGCTATCCGTGCATCGAATTTACGCTACGCCAAGAATAGGACAGGAATCTCGGCAAGAGTCGTATCGTGACGATTTTGAGTGAGTGCCTCTCACAAAGTTACATTTCACTGTGCAGTGAAAAAAGCAAAAAGGGTGAAAATATCTTCAGACCGACGTTTAGCCGCGCCGCGTAGGCTTTGCGTAGCGAAGCGTGGGCAGCAATGTCGCACAACATCCGAGACATCGAGACTACGCGGCACGGCGAATCACGTGGAAATCCGAATTATTAACCAGTGGAAACTGCTAAAATGATTCGAACTTAAAAAAGCGGGATACGAGAGTGGAACTCGTTTCACAGCCTTGGGAAGGCTGTGAAATGCTCATTTCTAGCCTGTTTTTGCATGTCTGCGGGCAAATTTATCCGTATAATGACACCGGATTTGCCCGCAAATTTGCCCGCAGCCGGGGTCACGATATATGCCACGACGGTTCCTCATGTCGTCTGAGTTCGTGGGTCGCCACGCCCGCTGGCGCAAGACGTACAAGGCCCGACCCTATTCGGTGACGTGCGCCGAACTCGGCCTGCCCGAACACCTGTGGACCGAACTCGGCTCGTACCAGGAGGCGAACCGCTGGTGGGAGGCCAAACGCCGGGAGATCGACGACCCGTTGGAGGTCGAGCGGGTGCGAATTTTCCGCCGCCTAAAGGAACTCGAAGACGAAGACGACGAGTCCACGCTGGCCCACAAACAGTTTCTCGCCGAGGTCGCCCCGCATGTCTTCGCCCCGCCCGTGGTCAAGAAGCCCGGCCTGACCGTGGGCGAAGCGCTCGACCAGTATTACGCCGTCCAGCTTGTCAACGCAGAACCGTCCTCGCTCGTCCGGCTCCACTCGTTCGTCCGAGACTTCAAGGCGCTCACGCTGCCGTCCCCGGACTCCCAGCCGGGAGCCGTCGTCCTGTCGGCGGACATGCCGCTGACGGTGATCGACGAGGGCAAGGTGGTGGCGCAGGGCAATCATGCCGAGTTGATGGCTGACG
>JANXNT010000059.1 GCA_025353985.1 Limnoglobus sp. | reverse complement strand
CCCTGCATGATCGTCGCTGCGACTTCGCCGGTGGTGATCGGGCGCGTCTTCGGGGCGTAACCGAGTTCGTCGGATTCGCCCACGACTTGCCCGCCCTTCAGTGGGCCGCCGCCCATCAGGATCGACCAAACGCCGGGGTGGTGGTCGCGGCCACCGGCGGGGTTGATCTTCGGCGTGCGGCCAAACTCGCCCATCGCGGTCACCATCGTCGTCTTCAGCAAGCCGCGTTCGGCGAGGTCTTCAAGCAATGCCGAGTACGCCTGATCGAAGTTCGGCGCGATGAACTTCGACATCTCCGTAATATCGGTAAATGGCTTCGAGCCGTGGATATCCCACGTCAGTTCGTCGAAGACGGTCTCGAACATATTCACCGTGACGAACCGCACGCCCGCTTCGATGAGTCGCCGTGCCATCAGGCACGATTGCCCGAATCGCGTGCGGCCATAACGATCGCGAACCTTCGCCGGTTCTTTCTCGAGCGCGAATGCATCTCGCGCTTTGGCCGACGACATCAGCTTGTAGGCGAGCTTGAAGTTATCGTCCATCTGTTTGGCGGCAGCACTGTTCTCGAACGTGCTCATCGACGATTCGACCGCATCGCGTAACTTCTGACGGCGTTCCGCACGGTTGGCCGAGAGATATTCCGGTGGCAACAAGTCCGGGACTTTGAAGTTCGGCGTCGAAGGGTCCGCATTCAGAATAAACGGGTCGTGCATCTTCCCGAGGTACCCCGCCGTGTGGCCGTGGGGCAAGTTACCACCGGTTCGCCCGATCGGCTTCGGAATTAGCACGTGTGCGGGGAGTTCGCCGCGTCCGCCTTTGAGGTAACCGAGCGTACAACCGACGTGCGGGTGTTCGATGCCGCCCGTGAACAACCGGCCCGTTTGCATCATCTGGTAGCCGGTGTCGTGGACGGCGGTGGCCGTGTGATACACCGAACGCAGCACGGAGAACTTGTCGGTATGTTGGGCCGTGAGCGGGAAGATTTCGCTGATCTGCACCCCCGACGCCTTCGTGGGGATCGGCTTGAATGGTCCGCGAACTTCTGCCGGTGCGTTCGGCTTCATGTCGAATGTATCGAGTTGGCTCGGCCCACCGACGAGCATCAGCATGATGCAGTTCGTGTCGGTATCTTTTGCGGTTTCCTTTGCTGCCAACGCCCCGCCGATCGACAGGCCGAGTGGCGCGAGCAAGCCCGCTTGCAAGAAACTGCGACGCGAAGGACCATCGCAGGCATCGAGACCGATCATGATCGCGCTCCGACATTATGTAGAATCTAAACTCAGTGTAACCATTCCCCGAAGCGATTGCAAAACGGAATTCACGGCGCACAGAAACCTAGCCCGTCGGGGAATGCCCACGTATCATTCGGTTACCTCTGGCTGCGAACAACCTACCGCATCGAAGGATCGCCCATGATCCCCTCGCTTCTCCTGACAATCGGACTTCTTGCAACCTCTGCACCGACGACTTCGAGCGATTGGCCGCAATGGCGTGGCCCAAACCGCGATGGCAAGTCCAACGAAACGGGCTTGTCGCTGGTGTGGCCGAAGGATGGGCCTAAGGTCGTCTGGGAAAATAACAACATCGGTACCGGTTACGGCTCGGTTGCGGTCGTTAGCGACCGCGTGTACCTCCTGGGTGGCAAGGATAACAAACCCGGTTCGGCCGAGTTTATCCGCTGTTTGAATACGTCCGATGGCAAGCCGATCTGGACAACGCCACTCGATACCGCTGCGGGCAACTTCAACGCCGGTTGGGGTGGCGGCCCGCGCGCCACGCCGACCGTTGCCGATGGTGCCGTCTATTGCCTGGGGGCGACGGGTGACATCGTCTGCGTGAATGCGAAAGACGGTGCGAAAATCTGGAGCAAAAACCTCGTCAAAGACTTCGGCGGCGGAATCCCCACTTGGGGCTACAGCGAATCGGTGCTCGTCGATGGTGAGAATGTTATCTGCACGCCCGGCAAGAAGACGGGGATGATCGCACTGAATGCCAAAACGGGCGAGACGGCCTGGAGTTGCACGGAATTCAAAGACGTCGCGGGGTATTCGTCGATTGTGCCAACCGAGATCGATGGTGTGCGAATCTACGTTCAGCAGACGATGGCCTCAGCGCTCGCCGTGCGTGCGAAAGATGGCAAACTGATGTTCCGCACCGGCGAGATCGGCCGCAGTGTCGCAGTGATTCCCTCGCCAATCGTCGCCGATGGCTACGCGTTCTTCACGGCGGGTTACAGTGCGGGTTGCGAGTGTTATAAACTGGCATCGGATGGCAACGGCGGCGTACAGGCGACGAAGGTTTACACGAAGTTCAAGACGTTCCAAAACCACCACGGTGGCGTGATTCAAGTCGGCGACTACATTTATGGCCACAGCGATGGCGGCGGCTGGACGTGCTTCGCGTTCAAGAACGCGACCGATGAACCGGTCTGGAAAAGCAGTAAACTCGGCAAAGGTTCGGTCAGTTTCGCCGATGGTCACTTGTTCTGTTACGAAGAGAAAAACAAAGGCACGGAACTTGCCGTGATCAAAGCGACGCCAGACGGCTGGAACGAAGTCGCCCGCATGAAGCTACCGCAAAACACCCTGACTAGCAAAAAAGACGGTGCAGTCTGGGCGCATCCCGTTATCGCGAACGGCAAGTTGTACCTCCGCGACTTCGATTTGCTGTTCTGCTTCGACATCAAGACGCCGTAAAGAGACCACCCAGGGGTACGACGAAGCGTCTAACCCTGGGCTGTCAGATTTAACCC
>JANXNT010000032.1 GCA_025353985.1 Limnoglobus sp. | reverse complement strand
CTATTGGATACCGATTGCCCAACCGCGAAAAACGGGCAAGACGCTCTTCAGCGATCTGAAAGAGGAAACGAAACAAGAGAACCCGACGATCAACGCGATTCGCTTGAAAGTCGCGAAGTGGCGGGAAGAGAAATATCCGCACATTACGCCGGTGACGCGGGAACTGCTGGCGTACTGGCAACTGCCGGATCGGGAACGTCGGCTATTCTTCTGCCAAATTGAAGCCCTCGAAACGCTCATCTACATTGCAGAGGTTGTGACCAAAGAACCGGCGAGCAACATCCGCATCGATACCATCCTGATGGATGCGAGCATTGCGTCCGGCACGACGCTGTTTCGGCAGGCGTGCAAAATGGCGACGGGAACCGGCAAAACGGTTCTGATGGGGATGATTATCGCCTGGCAGACGCTCAACCGACGCCGTTACCCGAACGATACGCGATTCTCCGATGCCTTCCTGCTGGTGGCTCCGAATCTGACGATTCGCGACCGGTTGCGCGTGCTGATGCCCTCGGACCCCGAGAGTTATTACACGAAACTCGATCTGGTTCCGGTCGAACTTCGTGCCGACCTCGGCACGGCGAAGATCGTCATTGCCAACTTCCACAAGTTCAAACTGCAAGAGAAAGGCGATGCGGGGAAGCTCACGAAGACGGTTCTGACCCGTGGCCAACCCTCATCGGCGTTCACCGAAACGGCCGATCAAATGGCGCGTCGGGTTTGCAAAGAGTTGGGACAACGTAGGGGAATCATCGTCCTGAACGATGAGGCGCACCACTGCTACCGCTCGAAACCGCTTCCGCCCGGTGCGAAGCTCATCGGCGATGAGAAGAAAGAAGCGGACACCCGCGAAGAGGAAGCGCGACTCTGGATTAACGGACTCGAAGCGGTTCAAAAGAAAATCGGCGTGAAGACGGTCTACGATCTTTCCGCGACGCCGTTCTACCTCAACGGTTCGGGTTACAACGAAGGCGTTTTGTTCCCCTGGGTGGTTTCGGATTTCTCGCTAATGGATGCCATCGAATCCGGCATCGTGAAGACGCCGCGTGTGCCGACTTCCGAAAACGCACTCGGTAACGCCTTGCCGACGTTCCGCAATCTCTGGATTCACATCGCGAAAGACTTGCCGAAGAAAGACCGTGGCAATGATGCGATCATCGGCCCGCCAGTGATGCCGAAACAACTGCAAGCCGCATTGCACGCGCTCTATTCGCATTACGAAGCCGAATTCCATCGCTGGCAGAAAGACCCGAGTGGCGAAGCCGAAGGCAACCCACCGCCGGTGTTCATCGTCGTCTGTAACAACACGAACGTCTCGAAGATGGTCTTCGATTACGTGGGTGGTTACCTTACGGGCCGCACGCATCCCGACGGCACGCCCGTTGTAACATCCGGTGAGATTCCGCTTTTCTCGAACGTGAACGACAATCGGTGGATTGCACGACCGAACACGATTCTCGTCGATAGCGCGCAACTCGAATCGGACGATGGTATGTCTGCCGATTTCAAGCAACTGGCCGCGACGCAAATCGAAGAGTTCAAGGCGGAATACCGCGTTCGTTACCCTGGCCGTACGGGCGACGACCTCACCGATA
>JANXNT010001371.1 GCA_025353985.1 Limnoglobus sp. | reverse complement strand
ATTTGGCACTGTTCGAACAGTACGTGCCGCGCGGGGGTGGCTCGAACAACTGGGTTGTCGGTTCGCAACGATCCGCGACGGGCAAGCCACTGTTGGCGAGCGATCCGCACCTCGGGCCGACGATCCCGCCGCCGTGGTATTTGGGGCACATCAACACGCCGGATTGGGCCGTCGTCGGGGCGATGCTCGCGGGTGCGCCAGTCTTCCCGATTGGGCACAACGGCTTCGCCTGTTGGGGCGTAACGGCGGGGCTGACCGACAACACCGACCTGTTTATCGAGTCGGTCGATAGCGATGGCGTGATCCCCGGCGCGGAACTGATTCGCGAAGTGATCCACATTAAAGGCGCGAGCGATTTCGAGGAATGGGTGTTCGTGACGCCGCGCGGGCCGATCATTACGCCGTTGCTCGAAGGCGTGCCGGAAGCGATCTCGATGCGGGCCGTCTGGCTCGATCCGCTGCCAGTTCGCGGCTTCTTCGATGCTCCGCGTGCGCGATCATTTGAAGCGTTCCGCCAGCCGTTTGCCGCGTGGCCACACTTGCCGTTGAACGTCGTGTATGCGGACGAAGCCGGCGAATATGGCTGGCAGCTCGTCGGCACATTGCCGCAGCGAAAGCAAGGTAACGGCACGATACCGCTCCCCACGAACGGCCCCAACATCGGCTGGGAAACGCAGCATTTGCCGTTCGAGCAAATGCCGTTCGTCCGCAACCCCGACGCCGGTTTCTACGGCACCGCGAACGCCATCCCCGCCGGTGCCGACCGCGTCTTCCTCGGCGTCGATTTCATCGACGGCTACCGCGAAGCGATCATCCGCGACGAACTCGCGAAACGCACCGATTGGGATCTCGCTGGGCTACGCGCACTCCAACTTAGCGTCCGTTCGTTACCCTGGGAACAGATTCGCGACATCGTACTGTCACTCGCTTCCAGCGACCCCGATGCCGCGCTGGGCCTCAAGGTACTGCGCGACTGGAACGGGCACGCCACGGTCGACTCCGCCGGTGCTGCCGTGTACGAATTGTTCGTGACCGAACTCTGCGTTCGCGTAGCCAAAGCGAAGGCACCGAAGAGTTGGCAGACCGTCCTCGGCGGCGAAGGCAAAGGCCCGCTCGCACACAATTTATTCTCCGACCGGCGCGTATCGCACCTCGTATATTTGCTGCAAACGCAGCCGAAAGATTGGTTCGCACACCCGTGGGCCGATGAAATGATCGACGTGCTGACAACGATAGTGCGCCAGTTACGCAAGTCCGTCGGCCCCGGCCCCGCATTCTGGGCGTGGGGCGAAATGCGGCAACTGCGGCTCGAGCATTTGTTGTTCGGCAAAACGCCGTTCGGCAGGCTGTTCAACGTCGGCCCCGTGCCAATCGGCGGCGACTCGAACACCGTCATGCAAGCCGGCGTCCGCCCACTCGCGCCGCTCGATTTCACGCACAACATCGCGAATTTACGCACGACCTTCGACGTAACCGATTGGTCGAACAGTCGTTTCGTGCTCGCCGGTGGCCAAAGTGGCAACCCACTGTCTCCGAATTACGCCGACCAATTCGAGTTGTGGCAAAAAGGCGAAGGCATCCCGATTGCCTGGCGCGCCGACGACGTCATCCGCAGCGCCGTAACCTCGTTACGGCTGCTGCCGAGGTAAGCGTTACTCCGATTATAGCCACGGTTGCAGGAAGCGCTTTAGCGCCGCTTCCGGGTAGAACACCCACGCGTAATCGCGGCGCGTCAGCGATTCGGCTGTGCGGCTCGCGTTCTTGGCTTCTTCGAATTTGGCTTGCGCCGCAGCGATTTGTGCCGCCACTTGCGGGCGGAGTCGTTCGTTCCACTCGCGCAGATCGCGGTAACGCTGTTGTCGGCCCGCGTGGTCGGTTGGCGTTGCGGCGAGTATGCGGTCTTGCTCCGGGTGTGCCTCCGGAAGGTAGCGTTGCGGGTTCCAGTGTAGGTCGCGCAACTCGCGTTCGAGCATTGCGACTTCGTTTTCCGGGCGTGGCGAATGCGGGAACGGCAGGTGCAATGTCGCCGATAGAACCTGATACGCGGGCGGTTCGATCTGGAAGTAATCGCGGATGATCTCATCGGTCACTTCGTCGTACTTTCCGCCGCCGATACCGTGAATGAAGAAGTCCCCCAGGCATAGACGTGCGAACAATGTCAGCGTCAAGGCACGCGGTCGCATCGCGCCATGTGGCGTGGCATTGGTTGCAGGGCGACGGCCGGTCGGCGACATCTCCCAGAACGGCAATTCGCCCTCAGCCAAGTCCGGCACCGGGTGGTTTTTACTCCGCAAACCGTGCGTCTGGCGATACGCAATTACGGCACCGTTGTACGCCGCACGGAATCGCGGCAGATCAGCGGAGATGTGCGAAACGAATCGAGCAAACGACGCGGTTTGCGATAGTTCGCGAACCGTCACTTCGCAGTTGTGGCAGCCCCATTCCCGTTCGAGATTCTGCCGCCACGCGCTGAACGTCTCGCCGACGTTACCCAGCGATGGCTGCCAAATACTGCGAATCAGCGGCTCAAATGGCCAGTTTTTGGTGGCGTCTCGTACAACCTCAGCGAACGCGGCGAAGCGTTCCGAATTCTGGATCAGCCGCGTTTCGTACGGTCGTTCGCCGATGTCATCATCGAATGCGATGCACAATTCGCGCACATCACTGCCAACACTCGGAAAGCGCAAACAGGGTGTTTTGAGTGTGTCGTTATCCACAATAAGATTGAGCGACGTGCCGTTTACTCGCCGTGCCAAACCGTGAATCGCGAAGTGCTTCACCCAGACGCCTGGGTGCGAAAGTTCGGGCTGGTGCCCGCCGATGATCAGCGGGCCATCGGGTAGTTGCAGTTCCGCACGGGCCTGTTTGCGGAACTCGCGAAGGGACACCCCGCCGATTTGCGCTGTGGACTGTTCGAGCAACTGTCGGTTTGCTGCGACAAGCGCGGGTAGCGCTTCGACCGAGGGTTCGGCGAGCACCTCGCCATCGCCGGTGGGTGCCCGGAACCGTCGCAACGTCATCACACCATCTCCGAACACATGCGGTGAACATTCCCGAGCGGCATCGACAGTGGAATACGGTCGGCGGCTTCGATCACATTATGGTAGTAATTCAGCCGTTCGGTCGGGTCGTTCATCGCGCCGAACGTGCGGTTCGGGTCGATATACAGCCGCGGCACGCCGATTTCCGTGATGCGCAACCCGAGTTTCGCCGCCTCCACCCAAACTTGCAACGGCATTCCCCAGCCCGTTTCGGTGACTTTCAACTGCTCGAGCGCATGCCGCCGATACGCCTTAAACCCGCAAAACGCATCGGTAATGTTCAGGCCAAACTTCTCGTTAAGCTCGCCCGTAATCTGCGCGTTAATAAAGCGTCGATCCGTCGGGGCGGGGGTGTCTTGGCGGAAGTCGCGCAGGTATCGGCTACCCGAAACAATGTCCGCATTGCCAATCCGTTCGAGCAGCACGGGTATGCGGTCCGGCTGGTGTTGGCCGTCGCAATCCATCGTCACAAGCACATCGTAACCGTGGCGAATCGTGAAGTCGAACGCCGTGGAGATCGCCGCACCGTAGCCGCGATTCTTTGCGTGCGTCTCGCGAAACAGCCCCATTTCATTATCGAGTATCTTCGAAGAACCGTCGGTCGAACCATCGTCGACGACGAGAATATCGTTCGCGTAACGCCGCACTTCGGCCAGAACGCCGCTGACGTGCTTCGCTTCGTTGTAGATCGGTATGGCTATTAAAATGCGCATCGGAAGTACGCCTTGGGGTCGAGTAAACCGCATCGGATCGTCGCACCATTCTAGGGGCAGTGCCACCGACAATGCAAATCGGCAAACCACCCGGCGAGGATCATACCACCCCCAGAAGACGAGTTTACAGAATACCAAAACAGCGATTTCGACGAATACCGCGCATCGTGAGTGAACCGATGTCGAATCAACGCGACGCACTGACGCTCACCCGCGGTGCCGTGATTCGGCCATTTCCACTACCGGAGACGGTACGAGATCGATCACGGTTTCTTCTGCCAGCGGGGTTGCGATTTGCGATTTGCGCGTGAATTGTCGGCCGACGAAGCGGGCGAGATCGTCCCAGATCGAGTACGCCACCGGAGTGACGAGCAAGGACAAAAGCAGTGAGAGTAACTGGCCGCCGAGGATGACTTTCGCCATGCTGGCGCGGGCACTCGCGCCGGGGCCTTGGCCGGTCGCGATTGGGATCATCGCCGCCACCAGCATGATCGTCGTCATCAAGATCGGCCGCAACCGCGTTTCGTTCGCCTTCAAAATCGCTTCGTTACGCGGCAACCCTTTCGCTCGCAGCACGTTCGTATAGTCCACTTGCAAGATGCCGTTCTTCTTGACGATGCCGAACAACATGAATAACCCGATCATCGCATACACATCGAGCGGCGTCTGTAAGATTAACAGGGATATTAATGCGAACGGCAATGTTAAAGGGACCGCCAACAAGATCGTGATCGGATGGACGAGGCTTTCAAATTGGGCTGCGAGAATCATATACATGAACGCGAAGGCCAATAGGAACGCAATCGCGAAGTTGTCGTTCGAATCTTGCATTAATTTCGCTTCGCCGAGAAACTCATAGCGATACTCGGGCGAGAGTTCGAGTTGCTTCACATACTCCGCCACCTCCGGCAGTGCGTTACCGAGCGCGACACCGGGCGCGAGGTTACAAGTGACAGCCACCTGTCGCTGGCGGTTGTAGCGTTCGATGGCGGCCGGGCCGCGCGCGGGGGTCATGCGGGCGATGCTATCGAGCGCGATCGCCTCGCCAGATGATGACTGCACGGCGAGCGCGCCGATGGCCGCTTCGCGGTCGCGGTTAGGTGCGTTTGCACGCAGCCAGACATCATACTGGTCGACGCCTTCCTTAAATTTCGTCACCGGTTCGCCGCCGACGAGCACTTGCAAAGTGCTCGCCACCATCGCGACTGACACCCCGACGTCAGCGGCTTTATCGCGGAAGATTCGCACTTGCAATTCCCGCGAACGATTCGCCGCATTCGTGTCGACATCGGTGAAGTTCGGGTTCGCTTTCATCTTCTTTAAAATGGCGTTCGCGTACTCCAACAGCTTGTCGCCATCGGGGCCGCGCAGGCTCAGTTCGAGTTGCACGTTTTTGAATGCCGACGACGAAAACAGCTTCACTTCCTGTACGTTTGCACGCAGATCGGGGTAGTCGGCCATGATGGCGCGGGCCTTCGCCATGACGCTTTGTTGGCCGTAGCTACGCTTTCGCAAGTCAATCAATCGGCAATAAATGTTGACGAGCGTCACGTCGCCTTGCCCCTTGGCGCTGCGGCCGTTCGTCTCGCCGATTGTGGTGAACACGTTCAGCACGCCTTCGAGTTTCGCGAGGCGTGCTTCGAGTTCCGCACACATCGTGCTACCCTGTTCGAGCGTGTAACCTTCGGGCAGCGTGATCGCGATTTCGAACTCGCTTTGGTCGTCCTTCGGCACGAAGTCCGTACCGACCGCAACAAACAGCGCGGGCGTACACGCGAACATCGCAATCGTCGCAACGACGACGACCCAGCGGTGCCGCAACGACCACCCGAGCACGCCGACATAACGGCGTGTCACCCATCCCCAGACGCCGGAATTCGATGAACTGTGCCCACCGGGCGATGCCTTGAGGAACCGCGAACAGAGCATCGGCGTGAGCGTGAAACTGACGACCATCGAGAGCAGAATCGCGAAGCCGACGACGAAGCCGAAGCTGTTGAAAAAGCGGCCAACTTGCCCCGACATAAACGC
This sequence comes from Limnoglobus sp., assembly GCA_025353985.1. Lineage (GTDB taxonomy): Bacteria > Planctomycetota > Planctomycetia > Gemmatales > Gemmataceae > Limnoglobus. The sequence continues at coordinate 1,461 of JANXNT010001371.1, read as the reverse complement.
AATCGGCGCGAAGATCACCGCGAGCGAAAGCGTCGTTGCCAGCACCGCGAGTGCGATCTCTTTCGTGGCGACACTTGCCGCTTCGGCGGCGGTGCGTCCGTACTCTTCCATGTGCCGGAAGACGTTTTCGAGTACGACCACCGCATCGTCGATGACGATACCCACGGCGAGGATCATGCCCAAAAGCGTCATGTTATTCAGGCTAAAACCCATGAAGTCCATGAACGCGAACGTGCCGATCATGCTCGTCGGCACAGCCAGCGCTGCAATGACTGTTGTGCGCCAATCGCGGATGAATAGGAAGATGACGCCGCCGACGAGGAACGCCGCGAGCACGAGGTGAAACTTCACTTCGTCGATCGAGCCTTTGATGAATTTCGACTGATCGCGGATGATTTCGATGCGCATATCCGGTGGCAGTGTCGGGCGGATTTTCTCCAGTCGTGCCTTGACTGCATCAGCGACTTTGACGGTGTTGCCACCCGATTGTTTTTGCACGATGAGGCTGACGGCAACATCGCCATCGAGGCGGCTCAGACCGCGCGGCTCTTCGACGCCATCCTCGACGCCGGGCGTCGATGCCGATGGCCCCGTCACGAGGTCGCGGACGCGCACCGGCACGCCATCGCGGCTGGCCACGATCAGCCGTTGGAAGTCATCGACGTTCCGCACACGACCATCAGTACGCAGCCCTTCCTCCATCGCGCCGGAGTTGACTTTGCCGCCGGGCAGTTCGAGGTTCTGTTCGCGGAGTGTTTTCCGCACATCGTCCACAAACAATTTTCGCCCGCGCAATTTACTCGGATCGACCCAGACATTGACGGCCCGATTTTGCCCGCCCACAAGCACAACCGAGCCAACGCCACTCACACCATCAAGGTCTTCCTTGATAAGTTTCTTGGCGATTTCCGTCACTTCCCGCAACGATCGTCGCCCCGAAACTGTCCAATGTCGGTGGAAATAAGTTCGCAAGTACGGGTGTTGAGTGCCGAGGCCAGTTGGACCGCCGTTAAAGTAGGTCCGGATAAATTGCAGCAAACGCGTCAGATAGCAGTCGGTTTATATAAAGGTATCGACGGTCTCGGTGCTTCGCGTGAAAACAGTAACGTCGATTTAGGTTTCACGCGTGCGACGTTGCAAGTGGCGCAATCTAATCAATTGCCGGGCGGATTCGGCGTAGCGTTCGCGGCTAGCGCTCAGCAAAGCAGCAATATCTTACCGACATCGGAACAAATTGGCTTCGGCGGCAAACTTTTTGGTCTTGCCTATCCGGTGGGAGAGTTGGCGGGCGATAAGGGATGGGCGTCTCAGCAGAGATCAACCGCCTATTTCCCGTTAGTACAACTTATTTAAAAACGGTACAGCCTTATTTACTCGTGGATCACTCCCGGGTTTATTCAAATGCAGGCCAATTAACGCACGATACCTTGGGATCGATCGCGATTGGTACGCGATTTTCTG
>JANXNT010001353.1 GCA_025353985.1 Limnoglobus sp. | reverse complement strand
TCGCGTTCAACAACGCCGGAGTCGAACATGGCGGACCGCTGACGGAGTTTAACGCCGACGATTATCGCCGCGTGTTCGATATCAACGTTCTCGGCGTGTTTACCAGCCTGAAGTACGAAATTGCCGCGATGCTGAAAACCGGTGGCGGTTCGATCATCAACACCAGTAGCGTTGTCGGGCAAGTTGCAATGGCGGGGGCCTCGGTCTACGTCGCCAGCAAACATGCGGTGGAAGGCATCACGAAAGCGGCGGCGCTCGAATATGCGAAGCAAGGCATCCGCGTGAATGCGGTCGCCCCCGGCGCAATCGCAACCGACATGATCGAGCGATTCGCTGGAACCGCCGATTCAGACGCAAGCAAGTACATCGTCGGACTGCACCCGATCGGCCGCGTGGGACGGTCCGAAGAGGTCGCCGCCGCTGTAATGTATCTCGCGAGCAGCGCGGCCAGTTTCACCACTGGCACAACATTACCCGTCGATGGCGGACTCCTCGCACAGTAGCGTACAGTCGTTTCCCGGTTCGGCTGCTACAACAAGCGGACGACGATCTCTCCTCAACACCGGAGCAACAGCGTGGCTGCCGACCCTTGGTTTCAGAATTTATTCGCCGATCGAATCGGCGGCGCGAACTACGGCAAATCGAACGAGATTTACAAATTCGAGAAGATCAAACGTGCGAAACGACAGGCGATGGCCGAACACCCGGAGCGGCAATTGCTCGACTTCGGCATCGGCGAAAACGACGACATGGCCGATGCCAGCGTCCGCACTTCGATGAAATCCGAAGTCGATAAGGTCGAGAATCGCGGCTACGCCGATAACGGCATCGCCAACTACAAGGAAGCCGCCGCCGCGTTCATGCAGCAGCGGTTCGGCGTGACACTCGACCCCGTGACAGAGGTCTGCCACTGCATCGGCTCGAAGCCCGCCTACGCGATGCTCCCCGCGTGTTTCATCAACCCCGGCGACGTGACACTGATGACCGCACCCGGTTACCCCGTGGCCGGCACCTGGACACGCTACCTCGGCGGCGAAGTGCATCGATTGCTTCTGAAGAAGGAAAACGGCTTCTTCCCGGACCTCGACGGCATCCCGGACGAGATTAAAAAACGCGCGAAGTTGCTCGTGATTAACTACCCGAACAGCCCGACGGGTGCGGTGGCGACTCGCGATTTCTATCGTCGCGTCGTCGATTTTGCACAGAAGAATCAGGTCCTCGTCGTGCAAGATGCGGCACACATTCTGCTGAGTTATCAAGGCGAACCGCTCAGTTTCTTGCAGGTCGATGGCGCGAAAGAAGTCGGCGTCGAAGTCCATTCGATGAGCAAGGGCTTCAACATGATCGGCTGGCGAATGGGCTTCGTGGTCGGTCACGCGAAGATCGTGCAAGCCTACGCCGACGTGAAAGATAACAGCGACAGCGGGCAGTTCATGGCCACACAACACGCCGCCGCCGCTGCACTTCGCAACCCGAGTATCCCCATCGCCATCAAGGTGAAATACGAGCGTC
>JANXNT010000598.1 GCA_025353985.1 Limnoglobus sp. | reverse complement strand
GCCGTGCGGGCCGCGATGGCCGCCGCCAACGAGGGAAATTTCGCATCGGTCGAAAGCGAGTTGAACGCGGCACGCACGGTGCTTTTGCCGCGTGGCCATCGGGTGGTGGTTGCGATCCTGGAAGCCTCGCTCGCGCTCAGTCGCGGTCAACCGAACGATGCGCTTCGCCTCGCGAATGCGGCTGCGAAGATACGCCCGAGTACGCCCGCCATCCACCTCGTTCGTGCGTCCGCGCACTTGCAACTGAAAGCGAACACTGAGGCGATTCGCGCTGCCGAAGACTACGAACGTGAGATCGGCCCCGACCCGCAATCGGCCTACATCACCGCTATCGGTTATCTCAACCTCAAGCAAGGCGACCGCGCCACCAGCACCCTCAATGGCGCACTTCGCACATTCCCGAGTGACCGCCGTTTGCTGGAATTACAGAAGCAACTCGAAACTACGAAGCCGTAGCCGCACGTCGTGCCCAACGCAACTTCGCCGAGCGCGAACGCGGATTCGCGTACTTCTCATCGTCCATTGGGCGTTCCGCATCGGGGGCCATCGCGTCGTAGATTCCCGCACGCACACCATCGCGAAACGCCGCCTTCACGAGGCGATCTTCGCCGCTGTGGAAGCTGATGATCGCTGCGACGCCGCCCGGTTTTAGCAGCCCCGGAATCACCCGCAAGAGTTGTTGCAAGTTAGGCAGTTCGCGATTCAACAAAATGCGCACTGCCTGAAATACGCGCGTCATCGGCAACATCAGTTGCTTGCGTTCCGGTGGCAGTCCTGGCCCGCTAACGCTTCGCACCGGCGCGGAATAGCGCACGATGTCGCGGAGTTCCATCGTCCGCGACAGTGGCTTCTTGCTACGGGCCGCGCCGATGGCAAACGCGATCTTTTCCGCTTCTTCCAAAGGCACATCGCCGAGTTCGACGAACGCGGTGGCTAGCTCGTCGAGTGCGATTGCGTTCAGCAAGTCTGCGGCGGTTTTCCCACGCGAACGATCCATCCGCATATCGAGCGGGCCATCGCGCATGAACGAGAACCCGCGCTCGGAGTCGTCGACTTGCATACTGGACATGCCGAGGTCCGCTAGCAGCCCATCGACGGGTTCGATTCCAAATGACGCCACGCCGGCGAAGTTACTGTGGTGAAGCGTGAACGGGTTCCCGATTGCCGCAAGTTTCGGCTCTGCGTTCGGCAGATTGTCCGCATCCCAGTCGAACGCATACAGGTGCCCCGTCGGCCCGACGGCGCTCAGGATTTCCGCCGAATGCCCTGCAAAACCGAGCGTGCAATCGATGTGCTGTTGCCCCGGTTGCGGTTTCAGTGCGGCCAAGACTTCGCGCAACATCACGGGAACGTGCTCGCCGGGCGCGGTCGAGCGTTCGCGAAAGTGCGTTCGATTCGGTGGGGGTATCATGCGGAGAATTGTACGATTTGCGTGCGTGGCGCGACCGATTTGCGTACAACATTCCCCATGATGCCAACCGTTTACGCCTCGCTTGCGGCACTCGCTGGCGCCTGCATTGCGCTCCAGGCGACTGCGAACGCGCGGTTCCGCCAGAACCTCGACAGCCCCGCCTATGCCGCGTTCTTTTCGATCTGCGGTACAATCCTCACCGCCAGCTTGCTGATGCTTGCGATTCGGCCTCCTGCGCCGAGCGGTGCGGCGATCCGCCAGACCGAATGGTGGAACTGGATCGGCGGGCCGCTGGGTACGCTAATCGTGTTGGCGGGCGCGACGCTGACGCGCGAACTCGGTGCGGCCGCGTTCATCGCGCTCGTTGTTGGCGGGCAGCTTGTATGCGCAATGCTCCTCGATCACTTCTCGCTTTTAGGCTTAAAAGAACAGCCGATTACACCCGGTCGCATCGTCGGCGCGATCCTCGTGGTGGCCGGTGTGGTCTGCATCAAATACCTGTGAGGTCGCGTGATGAATCCGATTGACAGCTTGTTTCAGACGTTGCGAACCGCGAACCGGAAGGCGTTTATGCCGTTCCTGACGGCGGGCGACCCCGACCTCGCGTTCACGCAAGAGGCACTGACGGCGATGGCCGCCAGCGGCGCGTCGCTCATCGAGATCGGCTTCCCGTTCTCGGATCCGATCGCCGATGGCCCCGTCATACAAGCGTCGTACACGCGCGCACTCAACGCGAAGATCAAACTCGCGGACATTTTCGCGATGCTGAAAGCGACGACTTCGCAGCCCGGCTGGAACACGCCGATCGTGGCGATGGTGTCGTTTACGCTGATTTACAAGCTCGGCGCAGAGAAGTTCATCGCGACGGCGCAAGCGGCGGGCATCAGCGGCGCGGTGGTGCCCGACATGCCCGTCGAGGAAGCCGAGGAACTCGCGAAACTGGCCGCCGCCGCGAACTTCGGCTTCATTTTGCTCGTGACGCCCACGACTTCGCCGAGGCGTATGGAAACGATCGTCAAAGCCTGTCGCGGGTTCGTTTACGTCGTCAGCGTCGTGGGAATCACCGGCGAGCGGACCCAGTTGCCGAGTGCCGTGAAGGAGATGGTCGCCCGCTTGCGGACGCTGACCGACCTGCCGCTCTGCGTCGGCTTCGGCGTGAGTAAACCCGAGCACGTGCGCGACCTGCGCGACCTCGTCGATGGCGTGATCGTCGGCACCGCACTCGTCCGCAAGCTCGAAGCCGCCAACACCCCCGCCGGCCGCCTCGCCACGCTCGAAGAAC
>JANXNT010001347.1 GCA_025353985.1 Limnoglobus sp. | reverse complement strand
CGAACTCGCTGTACGGCATGTCGCTCGCCACCGCTTGACGAATCCAGTCGTGGAACGCAAACGTCCCCTCGGCCCGTTGGGCTTCCCCGCGACGCTTCACACGCAGCACATCGGCCCACTTGTTCGCGAAGTAGTAACTGTACTCCGGCGTTTCGACGAGTTTATCGATGAGTAGGTCGCGTTTCGTTGCCGAAGTATCTGCCACGAACGCATTCACTTGCTTCGGCGTCGGCAGCGTGCCTGTGATATCCAGGAAGGCCCGTCGAATGAAGATCTCGTCTGTGGCCAGTTCGGCGGGCACTAGTCCCAATTCCCGCCATTTCTTCGCCGTGAAACGGTCGATGAACGTTTTCTCGGCAAACGTCCAATCGGGCGTCTTGACACCGAGTGGCACTGTGGCGCGGAAGGTGGCCACAAAGCCTTGATAACGTGCCATAATCGCGGCTTCGCCGCTCATGCCGAGCGTGCGAACGAGGCCGTTACCGTCGACGACGGCGATTTCCTGGTCGTTACTTTCGTACTGGGCGCGGCGGGTAATGTCGTCGATGCCGCCATCGGAGTAGTGCGCGTAAACCGCGAATTGTTGCTTATTTTGTCGTGTGAGAATCCGGTGATCGGGGTAAACGCTGATCTTCGTCACGACGGGGTCTTTCTCTTCTCCCCAAGGCATACCGGCCGCAATCCAGCGGCGGATGATCTTGTATTCGTCGCTGCCTGGGTCCATCTTGCGGCCGCCGCCGTGTGGGGCTTGGCCGGTCGCCTTCAGCAAGAACAACGAGGCATCCGGAGATGCGGGGAACAGCCGTCGGCCACGCGATTCCTTGACGAGCGTCATGTAATCGAGTTCGGGCTCGAAGCCGAGCAAGGAGATTTTGAAGCCGTTCTGGCCGCCCCCTTTGCCATGGCAACCCCCGCTATTGCAGCCGAGTTTCGTGAACACGGGCACGACCATATTCGGGAAGTTAATCGGCAAGTTCTCGCCAACGTGCGCGGCCGTCAACGGAGCACGAACGACTTTGTCGCCATACGTGACCACGACTTGCGATGCGCCATTCGCCAATGGGCTGGCACGACCTGTTGCGGTGACCATCGCCGTTTTGCCATCGGCGATCGCATATTTTACATCGTGCGTGAGGTCTTGCAGCCGACCGTCGGTAAGTGTGGCCGTAACGACGATTTGTGCACCATCGTCGCTGCTCTTGAATACGAGCGGCGAGGGGGAAATCGTCAGCGATTTCACCTCAGCGGGTAGCGGTAACGGCGCTTCGGCCGCGCCTGAGAATGGCACAACACAAATAGCCATCGTCCAGGCCAGAACATAGCGCAATCGAGGTATAATCATGGATAGGCTCCGCATAGGGAGTGTCGTTTCGATAGGCCCGAAGTAGGGCCTCATTCGGCAGTATTAGAATTGTGGCCTAAGTTCGAACTGGAAGCAAGTGAGAAATCCGGACCATTTCAGTCTTCGAGACACGACCCGGCGAGCGGCACGGCGTAAGCGTGCCGTGGGAACCCTCTGCGGCT
>JANXNT010000593.1 GCA_025353985.1 Limnoglobus sp. | reverse complement strand
GGCACTCATCAAAGACCTGAAGCGATCCGGCCTGCTCGAAGACACATTGATTATTTGCGGCGGCGAGTTCGGGCGCACGCCGTTCCGCGAAGGTCGCACCGCCGGTGGCAGCATTCTCGGCCGCGACCACTACCCCGATTGCTACTCGTTGTTCCTCGCCGGCGGCGGTATTAAGGGCGGTTACACGCACGGCGAAACCGACGACCTCGGCTTCGCCGTCGCGAAAGACAAAGTCCACATCCACGACCTACAAGCGACGATTCTAAACCAACTCGGCTTCGACCACACGAAGCTGACGTATCGATTCCAGGGCCGCGATTATCGCCTCACGGATGTTCACGGAACCGTCGTCAAACAGATGTTATCGTAAAGAACCCACCGTCGATGTTATGCGAACTGCCGTACTGACAGCCGCATGACATCGACAATCTTCGCGAGCGATGCTTCACTCGTGCAAAGTGGTGGCATCGCGTAAAGTACGTTACCGAGCGGGCGGAGTAGCACACTATGTTCGATGCTAAAACTACGCAGTTTCGGTCCAATTTCGGATAAATAGCCGCCGCGCGATTCGATCTCGATGGCGGCAATCGTCCCGCAAATTCGCACATCATTGACACCCGGCTGACACTTTAAATCGACGAGATGCGTTCGCCAGAACTGCTCGATGCGCTGCGATTGCCGGTGCCATTCGCCGGATTCCATCACTCGCTCGTTTGCTACCGCGACGGCACACGCGAGTGGATTTGCGGTGAACGAGTGGCCATGGAAGAACGTCTTTGCACGATCTGGCGTTTCAAATTCCGCAACGATTCGTGGTGACACCAGTGTGACAGCGAGCGGCAAAATTCCGCCTGTCAGCGTCTTCCCGGAGCAGATAAAATCCGGGGTGACACACGCCTGCGAGAACGCCCAGAGCGAACCCGTTCGGCAGCGCGTCATCACTTCATCGACGATGAACGCGACGCCATGTTTCCGCACAACGGCTTCGATCGCTTTCAGTTCGGACGGGGGGTACATCTTCATTCCGCCCGCTCCGAGTACGAGCGGTTCGATAATCACGCCCGCGACTTTCCCCTTGTTTGCTAGCAATTTTGCATCGAGAGCCTCTGCGGATAGTGGCACGCGCTCGGTGCGAAACAACAGCGGTTCGAAGCGGCCGAAGAAGGTTGGTTCGCGGCTAATCGCCATCGTGCCGAAGGTGTCGCCGTGATAGCAATCGTCGAAGCCGATGAAAAGCGAACGTTGCGGTTCGCCGCGATGGCAGCAAAACTGGTACGCCATTTTTAGCGCGACTTCGACGGCGGTACTACCGTTGTCTGAGTAAAACGCCCGCCCGCCATCCCACGGTGTCGACTGCAACAAACGCTCCGCCAACTCGATTGCCGCCGGGTGCGTGATGCCCGCGAACAGCACATGATCGAGCGATTCGCTCGCGGTCTGAAGTGCCCGCTTCAACTGCCGATTGTTGTGCCCATGGAGGATCGTCCACCACGAAGAAATCCCATCGATGATGCGACGACCATCGGCGAGATGCAGGAATTCCTCATCCGCACCGACGACGAATAACGGGGCAATCGGGTCCGCAAGCGACGTATACGGGTGCCAGATAACGGCGCGATCCCGCGCCACCCAATCGATGGCCGATGATGGTTCTTGCTTGATTTCCAATGTATTTCGTAGAGCGGCCAGTTCCGCACGCTGTTCATTGATGGCATCTTGCAAGTCTTCGCTCGTTCGACCGCGTGGCTGTTCGAGTTGGAAAAGTAGCAACGGTTCCGCCCAGTGTTTGCGAATTTGCGTTACCGCATATTCGTCTGGCGGGCCGATCAGGATTACGGTACTGGCGTTCAGCCCGTGGGCTTTTAGGCTCGTCAGCGATTGCAAAACGCGGCCAATCGCACCGACGGCGGACGTTGCGACGAGCCAGATCGGCGAGTGAAAATCGCGAATGAGTTCGGCCTGTAAAACCGTATCGCTGAGCGGTGACAGCGGGCTGCCGAAAGTTTCGATAAGGAGCGGTTTTGCGGACGCCGGTTTCGCTTGCAAAATCTCGGCCACGCTCGGCATCGCACGACCTTCGCGCGAGGCCGCGAGCGCCGGTGCCACCGCTTCGCGGAAACGTGCGAGCGGTTCAAACATCGTTGCGGACGGTACGAGTCGCCGCACGGTTTCGGTGTCGGATTCACCCGTCTCGACGGGCTTCCAATATGCAAATTGCTCTGGAAATGCAGCGATAAACAGCAGAGAGAGCGATGTCTTGCCCGCATCGGTATCGGTGCCGACAATCACGACGTCCGCCATCACGCCATCGCCCCCGCAAGGTGGTCGGCCAACGCTTCGAGCGTGTTCCAATCGCGATCCGCGTGAATGGAAATTCGCAAACGCGCAGTATTTATCGGCACGCTCGGTGGGCGGATCGCGCGGATGTCGTAGCCGTGCGTTTGCAACGCAGTCGCCACTCGCACGGCACGTACATCGTCGCCGAGAATGACGGGAACAATGTAGCTATCGCCAATAGTCGGGATGTTTTTTTCGTGCAACTTCGCGCGGAACCGTCGCGTGTTTTCGTGCAGTGTTTTTCGCAACGAATCGTCGCCGCGCACTTGCGGCAACATCTCCAGCCACCACGGCGCGATGGCCGGTGGCAGTGCCGTCGTGAAGATCAGGTGCCGACACCTATTCACGAGAAATGCCTTCAGCAAAAAGTTGGTGCAGATGTATGCACCGCACACGCCGAGGGCTTTCCCGCCAGTGTGAACCGTTGCCAACACCCGTTCGCGTAACCCGAGCGCATCGACGCAGCCAGAGCCAGTCGGGCCGTAACACCCGGTCGAGTGGGCCTCGTCGACGATGACTTCCGCACCGTATTTTTCACCGAGTTCGACGATCTCTTTTAGCGGCGCACGGTCGCCGTCATTGCTTAAAAGCGACTCGGTGACGATGAACATTTCGCGGCCCGGAGGGCGCTTCATCGCTTCGGTTTTCAGGCCGTCTTCGAGGTGGTTGAGGTCGTTGTGGCGGTAGGAAAACTTGCGCGGGCGGCAGACTCGCAGCCCTTCCATGATGCACGCATGATTGAGTTCGTCAGTCGCCACCCAGTCGCCCGGTTCGACGACGGTGGAG
>JANXNT010001312.1 GCA_025353985.1 Limnoglobus sp. | reverse complement strand
CCTTCGACGAAACCGGCCTGAACGACCCCGCCACCTACTACGACGACTACACCGCGACCTCCAAATCCGGCGGCCTTGCATCCAGCGGCAGCCTCACATTCCCCGCCGGCGTCGCGATGATCGAAGTCAAGCTCACGCCCGTCGATGATAGCAAACTCGAAAATGATGAGCTTGCGCAGCTCAAATTGCTGTCGGGCAGTAACTATGTCGTGGATGCAACGAAGTCGAAGGCACTGATTCGGATTGTGGATAAGGAAGAGAAACCACAAATCATTATCACCGACAAATTCGTTGTCGAAGCCGCCGAGTTGAAAGTCGCGAAGTGGCACAATGCATTTCAAGTGGTAGGCTTAGGGCCCGATTTGGAAATCAAAGGGCCAGCCGCCAACACGAATTACGACTTGATCGATCGCGACGATGATCGATTCAACGTCTGGGTGCGAGACTTGGTAAAATGGCAGAAAATGAATACCGATGGCGTCACGCCAACTTACCTACATAACAAAGTGAAAATCTCAACGACGAACGTCGCAGGATTTACTGTTTACAACGATGATGCTACCGAAGTCGACCTCGTTCGATATACAGGCAATGGCAAGGGGAATGGCTGGTTCTGGTCCGATTCGCAGATGCTCGTCTCGAATGAAGTCGACGATAAGTATAATGCAGCAACATACTTGAAGGCCGATGACACCGCCCCAGCGGGAGTGGGCTTGTTGAAGAACGGCTTCACGTGGGAGATCAGCGACCGAACGCACCGGATTGCGCTAGGTGGCACGACGAAAGCCGAGTACGAGTTCCTGCCCGGAAAGTCAGTCCAGACGGATAAGACCACGAATGTGGTGAAGAATGTCAAAGTGCATGGAATCATCTTGCGGGAGACGGTCGGTGGTGCTCAAGTCGTTAGCCTGGCGGCCGTGAGCGCGGCATTCGGAAGAGCCAACGAGCAGTACGCGCAGGTCGGCATCCGGCTCATCCCGAACGTCGAAGTTAAAGATCCGCCTGTAGACCCGCTGCTGGACCTCCGCAATGGGCTGGAAGAATTTAGTATCGCGCCTGGTGGTATCATCACTATGACCGATGAGGAGAAAGTACTGCTAGGTGCGGCGAATTTGCGGACCGCGGCTACCGACGATGTCGAACTTTACTTTGTGAATTATTTGTCTGACAACAGTCGCGGTGAGGCCTTTCCAAACTCGCGCGTCGCTGACCAAAAGTACGGGGACAGTGCCATCGTGTCGGCTAAGAATGCCACGTCAATCGGGGATCCGTTTACCGAAGCACACGAAATTTGTCATGTGTTGCTCGACACTGGCCACTACACTGCGGCACTCAGAAATGCCAACTTGCTGGTAGGCTCCCCAAGTATAACCGACACAGTAACGGCTAGCAAGCGGCTCACAGAAAAGCAGGAAAAAGACGCCCTTTCGAAAAGGCCACCTCTGCTGCCACCTCCTTAATTAAAGTCATTCGACATCGAATGAGTTCGGTCTGTGCCACCCCAACTATGTAATATGACGCAGCATTTCGGAGGAAGAATTATGGTCGTCAACGTGACCTGGCTGTGGATCGTGATGGCAACTCTACCGGCATCCGCCCAGAAAAAGGATATGACTGCCTCGGACGAATCGGCGGTCCGGGAGTTGCTAAACGCCATCGAGTTTAAGCAGGAAGAGCGCGACGAGTTGGCCAAATTGGGCGGCTACAGTCCAGCCGCGTTCCCTTTGTACACCCGTATCCTCGATGATCCGAAAGAGAATTCTAACTTGGCTGCGCGAACACTGTTGGTACTCTCTAAAATAAAGGCCGACCGCAGCC
>JANXNT010001251.1 GCA_025353985.1 Limnoglobus sp. | reverse complement strand
TGCGGGCAACACCGATCGTGATCGCGGAAAATGGTGACACTTTTCTCGGCGTGACGATGCCACAATTCTGGGAGAATTTCCCGAAGGGCATCGTAGCTGACAAGAGTGGCATCACGCTGCAACTCTTCCCGACGGATACCGAACTCCAAGGTGGTGAGCAAAAGACGCACACCTTCTATGTCGCGTTTGGCAAAGACACCATCACCGATGAGCCGATGGTTTGGTGTCGCTCGCCGATCGTTTGCACGGCGTCGCCGGAGTGGTATGCGGCTTCGGGGGCGATTGAATATCTGACGCCGAAAGCGAGCGATCCGCACGCGAAATACCTCGCACTCGTCGATCAGGCGATCGAAGGGCCGGATACATTTTTGACGAAACGCGAGACGATCGATGAGTATGGCTGGCGGAACTTTGGCGATATTTATGGCGATCATGAAGCGGTCGGTTGGGCGGGTAAGTTGCCGATGATTTCGCACTACAACAATCAGTACGATTGCGTGGCGGCGTTCCTGATTCAGTTTTTTCGCAGCGGCGACACGCGCTGGTTATCGCAGGGAATCGAGTGTGCGGACCATACGTGCGACATCGATATTTACCACACCGATGGCGACAAGGCGGCATACAACCGCGGGCTGTTTTGGCACACCTACCACTACGCCGACGCCGACACCGGCACGCACCGAAGCTACCCGAAATCGCTGACGCGCGGCCCCGTCGAAAGCCTCACGAAGAAGATGGACGAACTCGGCGAGACGGCGAAGATGTTGAAGAAATCGTACGCGGTCGGCGGCGGTCCCGCATCGTCGCACAACTACAACGCGGGGCTGATACTCAGCTATTTCCTAACGGGGAACACGCTCTATCGCGATACCGCTATCGACCTTGCAAACTTCGTCATTCACATGGAAAATCCAGCGAAAACGCCATTTCGCTACCTCTCCCGCGAGTACACGGGGCTGGCCACGGAGTCCGGCGGCGGCGGCGGCTATCACGGCCCCGGCCGCGCGGCCGCGAACTCGATTCTGGCGCTGATTGTCGGCCATCAACTGACGCGCGAAAATCGGTACCTGGAGAAAGCCGAACAACTGATTCGCCGCGTCGTTCACCCGAAGCAGAACCTCGAACACCTCGACTTGCTGAATGCGGAACTGCGTTGGTTTTACACGATGACGCTGCAAGCGCTCGGGCGCTACCTCGATTACAAAATCGAACTCGGCCAACTCGACCGCTCGTATGCCTATGCCCGCCTCTCGCTATTGCATTACGCGCGCTGGATGGCGACGAACGAACGCCCGATTCTGGACACGCCGGAGAAGTTGCAATACCCGAACGAGACGTGGGCTGCGCAAGACATGCGCAAGGTTGAGGTGTTCCAGTACGCAGCGAAACATGCGAGCGGAGTGGAGAAAGCGAAGTACCTTGAGCGAGCGAGTTGGTTCTTCGATTACGTGCAAAACACGCTGAGTGAATTCGAGACGAGATCGTTGTGCCGACCGGTGATATTGATGATGAAGTACGGCTGGAGCCGTAATTGGTGGCGCGAGAATCCGACGGCAATGGCACCCGATACTGACACCGCGGTGTCAGCAGATGCGTTCGGCGAATGGAGTATGTTTGTGCCGCAGAAAGCGAAGGCCGTGAAGCGAGCGAAATTGTTATTTGTGGCCGGCGTGGCGTTCGTGTTCGTCGCGTTTTGTGCGACCGTTTTGTGGTTTATGGTGTAGCCGTGTCGAATCGCCCGCGGAGCACTTTCGCGGGCACCCCGGCGGCGATCGCGTTGTCGGGGATCGGCTTCGTGACGACCGCCCCCGCCGCGATAATGCTACCTTTCCCCACGTCTGCAAGCACAATCGCGCCGCTGCCGATCCACGCGCCTTCGCCGATCGTGACGAGGTTTCGCTCGCCGCCCTGGTCCTTGATCGGCACGTTCGGGTCGTCGAAGTAGTGTGTCTGCCCGCCACTCGGGATTTGCACACCGGACGCAATCAGCACATTACGCTCGATGTTGACGAGGCCCAGCGTGCAGCGCGGCCCGATGTAAACATTCTCTGCGATGCTCGCGCCCGCTTGCGAGAAGATCGTACCGAAGCCAATGTCGGCGGAACGATCGCAATTTTGCAGCACGGCGCGATAGAACGCGGCACGCAGGAAGTTGCCACTGATGCCAGGGAAAAGCGAGAGAAATTGCGAACAACCTTCGAGCGGGCGGTTCCTGCCTAAGAGCGTCATCTGCAAATAATACGATGCAATCACCGGCGACACGAACAGCGTGGCGACGAGGTGGACGATGCGTTTGAGTATGCGTTTCATATGCCGGATAGCCGACGGTAAAGGCGGTGGTAGGCACGCACGGTTTGTTCGAGTTGGTACTTTTCCACGGCGCGTTCGCGGCCCGCTTTCCCGAGTCTCGCGGCCAAC
>JANXNT010000579.1 GCA_025353985.1 Limnoglobus sp. | reverse complement strand
TGGCGGTTCCCGGAAACATCGGGCAGTACACGCAGAACAAGTTCGCCGTCGTACCGCAAGTTGGCTTGAACATCGGCTATCACGTGACGCCGAACTTCCGCGTGTTCATGGGTTACAACTTCATGTACCTCAGCAGCGTGTTGCGGCCGGGCAACCAGATCGACACGAACATCGACGTGACGCGGATCCCGAACTTCCCCGTGGCCGGAGCGACCCCGCTGCCGTTTGTGCGGCCAACCGTCCCGCTGAAAGATACCGACTTCTTCACGCAAGGATTGAGCTTCGGAATGCAGTGGAAATGGTAATTCCGAACCGTGCAGAATCAATGTGAGTCCGAATCGCGAAGGCCCCAAAACCGTGTTTTGGGGCCTTTCCCGTTTTTTGGAGCAATAGTAACGGAGGCGAATGACTCCGCAGTAAAACTCTTGCTTACTCGCCACTAACCACTCGCCACTCACCACTTTTCAGAACTGTGGGATCTTCACGCGGTCGCCGCCCTTCATCGCCGATTCGTGAGCGCAGATTCCGACGAGCGTCCAGTTCGCGCTGGTGACGGCATCGGGGAACGCGGGCTGTTCGCCGAGTGCGGCCATTAGAAAATTGTGCGTCAAGTGCGGGTGGCTGCCGCCGTGGCCGCCACCTTGCAGGAACGAAAGATGGTCCGCATCCTGAATCGCGGCGGGCATCGTGAATTGCTGGATCGGTGCGGGGAGCAACTTCGCGTAATCGGGCACCTTCACGCGTACCGGAATTTGCGGTTCCTGAATCGGCTTCTCCGGCGTACTCTTCGTGTGGATCACGGGATCTTCGCCTTCGACTTGTTGCCACTCGAAACTCATCTTCGAACCGGTGGCATCGAAGCTCTCGCGATACTGTCTCGCGGTATCGAACAAGCTCCGCGTCACTTCGGCGACGATGTCCGAACCGCAAATCTTGAACGTGGCGGTTTGAATCGCGAACGGCGAATTATACTTCGGAATCAGGTCTTCGCGGATGCGCCCCGAGCCGTGGCAGACGACGCTCTCGGCGAGTGCGGGTTGCCCCGGCTTGTTGAGTAGCGCGAGG
>JANXNT010001203.1 GCA_025353985.1 Limnoglobus sp. | reverse complement strand
GTTTGGCCTCGTCGCGGCCACCGAGGAACAACTTCGCGCCGCGTTGGGCGAGCAAGCGGCACAACTCAGAACCAATGCCGCCGGTCGCGCCGACGATAGCAAATGCAGGATGATCGACTGACATCGTTCGCCTTTCAATGGTGATATTTTCTAATCGTTCAGAAAGCAAAGATTTTAACCGCAGAGTACGCAAAGAACGCGGAGTAAATACATGTGATTTTAGTCTCCGCGTACTCTGCGCCCTCTGCGGTTAATGTTTTTTTTCGACCACATCAACGCCGTTTCAGTGTTGGTGGTGGCGTCAGTATTTCAAGCGGGAAGTGGGCGGCCCTTCCAGCCGACCGGTTTACCGATGATGGCCCGAATCGCAGCATTCCACTGGATACACAGCAATATTATCACACCAACGGGGTGCAGGAACGCACCGAGCCACGACTGCCGAAAGCGAATCGTGGCATCGAATCGCGGCAAATACACGCAGACGCACGCTAGCAAGATCATGCCCGCGTCCCACTCGGTCAACGATTGAATTTGCGTCAGGAAAACGAACGGCGCGACCTGCCCGCAGAGTAATAGCAGCGTCATGAACCATAGTAGTCGCGGTGCGCCAAGGCCTTCGATGGCGTTCTTCGAGAGGCCGTTCCAGACTTGGCCGGCACTTCGATACATACGGCAACTCGCGAGTTCCGTCGCATCGCAGACATCGGTCCGAAAGTCTTTCGCACGGTACGCCCGCGGCAGTTTCATCCCGTCGTGGAACGATGCACGAACGAGCGGATTGGCGTGCCCGCCGACAACATCATAGGCTTCGCGCGTCGTGAGGAACCACTGCCCGCAACCCGCGCTGAAACATGCAAAATGCCAGCGCCGCATCCAGTCCATCGGCAGGTAACCGAGTAGCAAAAAGTGCATCATCGGTATCAGCAGGCGTTCGAGAAACGTCCCGGTTTCCTGCCTCGGAAATCCGCTCACGAGTGCCGCCGCCGACTGTTCTTGAAAGCGAACC
>JANXNT010001183.1 GCA_025353985.1 Limnoglobus sp. | reverse complement strand
CGCAAACTTATTGACTTCGCGAAATCGTATGGATGCACCAGCCGAAAGCCCACGGACGAACGTCCGTGGGGCCACTTCGCATGTAAAAGAATGGACTTCGTACACCAGCCCACATACGCCTCTTCCGTGCGAATGCGGTAGTACAACAGCCGACACTTCGCCCGCAACCGATCAAACAACTTCGGCGGCGGCCGATCAGCAGAATTATTTTCCGACATTTGATTTGACTTCGGTTTGGAAAACGTTCACAACTCAACAAATGCAACTGGCAGTCGATTCGAATTGGCAACCTGTCCAATTAATATGGACAGACTCTTTCCCAGAATAGACAGAACGACCAGTCAAAGTAGTCAGAACCCGTTCTGTCTACTTACTAGTTCGACAAACAAATGGCGTTTTCGCGTGTTCTTACTTCCGGTGCCGAGTCCACGAACGCCTGATTCAACCCGGAGGACAACATGTCGAGGTCAAACCTGTGCTGGCTCGTGATGGTTTTGGCATGTTCCTGTGCCACGCCGTCCCCGGCGGACGAAAAGCCGAACGGCGGTGACGTCCTCTTCAATAACGTCCGGCTCACTGCCGAGATCCGCGGGACGATGGAGGTCGAGGAGGACATCGTCCGCGTCCGCGTCAACCAGGGCCAGGGCTGCACGTTCAGCTATCAAGACGTGTGGACTCTGGATTTCGGCAAGAACCAGGCGTTGAAAGCGTCGGCAGTGAAGCTGAACGGGAAGGCCGTAGTGCTGACGGGCGAGCCGGAGCGACCGCTGGCGGCACCTCAGATGGTGCCGGTGAAAAAGTCGATGCGGTTAGAGGTCCACGTCCAGACGATCGCAGCGGCTCCGGCGATGCCGACTGGCGGTAATGCCGTCACCGAGGATTACGTCCGACTCGCGGCCGAGATCCAAGGAACGATGGAAGTCGAGAAGGACCGCATCCGCGTCGTCGCCAATCAAGGCGGCGGCTGCATGATGGTTTGTAACGACTACTGGATTCTGGACTTCGGGAAGGACCATACGTTGAAAGCGTCGGCGGTGAAGCTGGATGGCAAGATCGTGGTGCTGACAGGCGAGCCAGAGCGACCGCTGGCGGCACCGCACATGGTGTACCTGCATCAACTGGGTGGGGGGTTCGGAGCCAGCAAGTTGCCGGAGCCGCCGCGGTTGGTGGTTCGCGTCAAAACGATCGGGAGCCTCCGGACTCAGGGCAAAGACGAAAAGGCAGACGAGAAAGCAGAGAAGGTAGCAGTTGAGAAGGTGGTCCGGACTTATCTCAGCTATCAGGGAACACCAGGAAAGCATGCCGACATGCTTGAGTTATGTGTCAAGAGTGCGACGCACAGCGTCTATTCCGTCGACGAGGACAAGTGGGACCAAAAGTCGCTTCCGAAGATGGTCAAGTGGTGGAAAGAGAACGTCGCGGTCGAAACCGTGCACGTCATCGATTCCGTCCGTGTGGCAGCTTATGGGGAGGACTCGGACCTTGCAGTTGCTTTCGTTGATTTCCACACCCCGGACGTTAAAGTGAGTGACGTCTTTACGCTGATGCGTGTCAATGCAAAGTGGAAGGTCGTATCGGTCGTGCAACGAAACCAGTCCACGAAATAAGAGACGCCCCCAGGAACGTTAGGTGAGCCTAACTCCAGACTCTCGTTGAATTTGCGTCGCTGTCTTTCGCTCGGTACGTAGTCTCTCCGCGAGCCGTCAGCGAAGCAGCGTTTTCCGCTCGCATTGTCAAAGATTCTACGCCCTCTCGACGCACGAGGGCGCAACTCAAATCTTTCTGTTTGACATTGCTCGGTAAGCCGGATAATTTTTGGCGTAGCCAATCGCTGAACCGCTTCGGCGTGTTCCGACGCATGGTATTCGGCGGGAAAGTTGAAGGACGTTAGCCATTACCGACACGCCGTTCCGCATGCATCAGGGTAACTACCGACGCCAATTCGCGGACTTCCTGGACCGGCTGGCCCTCACGCCCGTGGGCTTGGAGGAGTGGCAGAGCTTTATCGTCATCCAATACCCAGACGAGTTTCTCGAAGAAATGCGGCGCTGCACGGTGCGGCTGGGTGGCGGCCACTTGGCGCAGGCGATGGACTCCGACGAGGGGCGGCAGACATTGCGTGCGTGGGCCATCGCCGTACGGTCGGCCGTGCATGAAGACGCCGAATCGGGTGCGTCAGACGACGGGCGGGATCTTCTTCCGGCGGCGAGCGTTAATCCGCCCTTGTGACAAATGCTTGTCACCGCATTCGGTGCACATCGGTTGCGCGGGCCGTCGACGGTGTTTTGACGCGGTATCGCTTTCCGTCTCGCCACGCATACTTTGGGCGAGGTGATTCGATACGTTTTTTTATTAGCCCGAAGCGCTAGTTTTGAAGTT
>JANXNT010000571.1 GCA_025353985.1 Limnoglobus sp. | reverse complement strand
GAACTTATGCTGAACCATCTCGTTGTGCTCACGGCAAAGGATATTTCACCGAGCGACGAGCCACGTGTGTTACCGAAACTGCCGCCGACGGCGATGCGAAATACATCGCCCATCGCGCGAGGCCAAGCACCGGGTTCGTTTAGTCCAACGGTTGAACCGGTGGACCCCGATGTCTTCTGGAACGGCGAGTTGCGCCTCATGGGGGCATCGTTCGACATTGGCGTGCCGTGCGAACAGGCGGCTGGCAAACTCGCGATTTGCGGGCGTTACCACGGCACGCACCTTGGCAAAGTTGCAGGTAATTTGTGGCTGGACCGCGCATTGATCGCGCAACACCCCGTGACGGCGGTGAAGGCGACATTCGATGCCGACCCGCAAACGATGAACCCGAGTAAGCCCGGCGAACTCCTACCCGTCGCGTTCAAATTCACCGACCTCACCGGGTCGTTGTTTCGCGGCACCGTGGGCGGCACGGGTCGGGTTGTGCTGTCGGACCCCGTTCGTTATAGGCTCGCACTCACAGCGACCGACGTTCGCCTCGAAGAGATCGCTCAGCACCACAACCTCGGTAACGGCGTGAAGCTCGAAGGTGCGGCGCAAGGTAATATCCTCATCGAAACGGTACCCGACCCTCGGACCGGCGCGATGTCGATCGAAGGTTACGGCAAGGCCGATGTGGACCGTGGCCACATCCTGAATTTACCCGTGCTGATGCCGTTGTTGAAGACGCTGAAATTGCAGGCACCCGACAAAACGGCTTTTGAGGAAGCCCACGCGACGTTTTCGATTCGCGGCGATCGCATCCGCGTGGAACATCTCGACTTGCTCGGCTCCGCCATCAGCCTCGGCGGTTCCGGAGAAATCGACATGGCGGGCGATTACGTGAAGTTCGATTTTTACACGATTTTATCGCAGACATTGCAGCGATGGTTGACCACGCCGTTCGGCGATGTGACGGCCGCCGTCAGCGAGAAATTGTTTAAGATCGAGGTCGTGCGGAAAGACGGCGAACTGAAATACGAACCGCGGATCGTCCCGTTCGTGACGGCCCCGTTCCGGGCGATTGCAGATCGAATGAAAGTCCGAAAGTAAACGGGAGAACCATCGTGTTCCTGCTCGGCGGAATCTTGCATCGAATGATCTTCTGGGAACTCCTGCGGGTGTTCGCGCTCACACTCACCGGCCTGACCGGGCTGTTCCTGATCGGTCTCGTCATCCAGCAAGCGAGCCAACTCGGGCTTTCGATCGGGCAGACGCTCGCGATCATCCCGCTACTCATTCCGTACACGCTGCCGTACACGATTCCCACAACTACGCTGTTCGCATCGTGCGTCGTTTACGGACGAATCGCGCACGACAACGAAGCCGTGGCGATGAAGGCTGCCGGAGTGAATCTGCACTCAATTCTTCGCCCCGCCGCGATGCTCGGCGTCCTGATGAGCCTCGTTACGTTCGGCCTTTCCTACACCGTCATTCCAAACTCGAATGCCACGCTGCAAACGCAGATTTTGAAGGATCCCGAAGAGGTACTCTACAGCCTGCTGAAACGCGAACGGACCTTCCGCGCGAACAATTTCCCGTACGTCATCCACGTCAAAGATGTCCAAGGACGTCGACTAATTGATGTCATCTTCAAGCGAAAGAAGATGGAAAAGGACAACGTCGGCAAGGACATTTGGCTAGGGGTGTATGACTACGTGATCCGCGCACGGGAAGCACGATTGCGGGTAGTCATGCCAACGCCGGATAAGCCGAATGAACCGACGATGTTGTTTATCGATCCGGATCGCTGGGTCGGTGCGGATGGCACGATGTCGATCGAAACGGGGAGTTCGCGGCCTGTCGGCGTGCCATTGCCAGATGTGTTCTCGCCGAAAGATGTGAAAGATCGGCCGATGAACTTGCGGTGGGACGAACTGCCACCGAAGGCGCATGAATTCGAACTCGAATACTTTAAGGCCGTCAGCCAGCAAATCGCCACGGCGCAGATCATTGCCACAACGACGGACCTCATTGTTAAGGACCGCAACGAGAAGCACGCGGTCGGGTTGCAGTATCTGGCCGAGCACTGGATGCGGCAAATTCGCAACACGCAAAATGAATATTACATGCGGCCCGCGCTCGCACTGAGTTGCCTCGTGTTCGCGCTGATCGGTTGCCCCGTCGGCATTTGGGCGAACCGTGCGGACTACTTGAGTTCGTTCGTGATCTGCTTCTTGCCAACGGTGTTCGCGTACTACCCGATCTTGCTCGCTGGCTCGAATATGGCTCGCGATGGCAAAGTCCCTATGCCCGTCGGCATCTTCGCCGCCGACGCGATTGTCGCCGTCCTTGCCGGTTTGCTGACGATCCGCCTGGTCAAGCGCTAACTCTTCAGAGCCGACGCAATTGTGACTTACGTCGATTAGGAAGTCGTGATTCCGACGCTTTTGGCGAAATCATCGGCGTTCACTGGCCCCGTTTCCATCTGAATTGTGCCGTGCGTCGCCTTTGTTAAACAGTAGTTCAGTAGGTTCCACGAGCGTACGAGCGCCGGTTCGCCAGTGCCCCATGTCACGCAAAGGAGTTGCCCCACACGCCGCTTGACCGTGACCATACCGCCAGTCAGACCGACCCGCAGTTCGTGCCACGTGGCATCCGGAATCTCATCGGGAAACGCAGGCAGCCCATCGATCATGCGAATTGTCGCCGTTTCGCCATTTGCAATCAGTAAGCCACGAACGACCGCCCAATCGGGTAAAAGGTCCGGTTCGTGCAATATCGTGCGTTCGACTCCCACAAGATCCTCGATTTCTGCTGAGTTGTTCAGGATGATACGGGCCGTACTTTCGTTCTACGTGAACGGAGACGTAAGTCCTTGGTGGGCTGAAGTTCCGGTTGGACGAACGGTGACGATACTGTCCTTTTGATGGCCGCCCAAATTATCCAGCTTGCCAGAATGTTCTTTGCGGAAGTGGCCGTGCCGTGTAGATTTTCAGTAGTTCCGCACGCAGTACACCATAAGAGGACACACAACATGTACAGCCTGGTAATGATGACGATGATGGCCGGCTCCGGCGATGCGGCGGCGTTCCACGGGCGTTCGGCCGGTTGTGCGGGGTACTACGGCCCGCCTGCCGTGACCTACACCCAAGGCTGTTATGGCTCGTCATGCAACGGTTGCTACGGCTCATCGTGCTATGGCACGCGGTTCGGTGCTCGCCACAGTGGCATCGTCACCATGCGTTCGAATGCCTACTTCGCAAGCGGCAGTTGCTACGGAAGTTCCTGTTACGGCAGCAGTTGTTACGGTTCGTCGTGCTATGGCAGCGGTTGTTATGGCTCGTCGTCGTACAGCACAATCGTCATTCCTGACCCATACGCAGGCGGTGCGTGTTGCGATGCACCCGGCATTTCGACGATGCAATCGGCCACCGAATTCGCGCCTTCCTGTGCGAACATCACGATCGAACTGCCTGCCACCGCGAAGCTGTTCGTCGATGGCAATGCTGTTGCCGGTAGCGGTACGACACGCCAGTTTCACACGCCCCAGTTGCCGAAGGGCGAGAATTACTTCTACGAAATGAAAGCGGAAATCGTGGTCGATGGCCAAGTGGTGGTGCAAAACCTGAAGGTCGTCGTGCGTAGCGGGGAAACGATTCAACGCACGTTCGGCGAGTTGATTGCAGCCACCGCCAAGGCGAAGCCGAGCGAAGTGGCTGTGAAGTAACTCAGGAAATCACTTCCACCGCTTGAATACGCCTTCGCAGATAGAAGGCGCAGCCGATGCAGATCGTGGCACACACCAGCCCCGCTTCCCAGAACGCGGGCTGGTGTGTGGGGCGAATCGTGTCGCGGCCTGCACCCAGGCACCACAAGCCGACCAAATACAAGTCGTTCCACAAATCGATCAATCGCCAGCGCGCATCGAGTTGGGCACCATCGACGAGCATGTTCGACAGCACCCGGCACAACACGAACGCACCGGTCCATACCATGATGAGCGGTACGGTCCGCCGCACCCAGACCGATGTTGCGATCAGCAGCATTCCGAGCGTAAACGTGAGCGCGAGG
>JANXNT010001163.1 GCA_025353985.1 Limnoglobus sp. | reverse complement strand
TGGTCGGAGTCGATGGTTTCGGCCGGGTCGATCCGGCGGATGTTCTCATTGCGCTCAAACGGCTGACGCGGCTCGTCAGCATCATGCACTCGAATAACGAAGTCGGCACGTTGATGCCGATCCGCGAAATCGCACAGATCGCCCGTGCCGCGGGTGTATTATTTCACACCGATTGTGCGCAATCGCTCGGGAAAGTGCCTGTGAATGTCGGCGACCTCGGCATCGATTTGATGACGATTGCGGGGCACAAACTGTACGCCCCGAAGGGAATTGGCGCGCTGTATCTTCGGCGTGGCGTGGTACTCGAACCGCTGATTCACGGCGCGGGGCACGAAACCGGCCGGCGTGCGGGCACCGAGAATGTGCCGTATATCGTCGGCCTCGGAATCGCCGCCGAGATCGCATCGCAATTGAACCCCGAAGCCAAACTGAAGCACCTCCGCGACCGTCTACACAATGCCCTCGGTGACCGCGTCGCGTTGAACGGCCACCCGACCGAGCGTTTGCCGAACACGCTGAACGTGAATTTCCACGGACAGATCGGTGCGGAACTGTTAGCGAAATTGCCGGGCTTGGCCGCGAGTACCGGCTCCGCGTGCCATGAGGGGCAAGTGACACAGTCAGCCGTGTTGTGTGCCATGGGGGTGTCCCCCTCGCTCGGACGCGGTGCGGTCCGGCTGACCGTCGGCCGCTGGACGACTGAAGCCGAGATCGACGAAGCCGCTAACATGCTCGGTCACGCTGTACGTTAATTTTCGCCTTTTGATCGGGGAAACCATCATGACGAATCGCATTCGCCTCGGTCTCGATTCGCTCGAAACGCACACGGTGCCAACGATTGTGCCACTGGGTTTTAACGTGTCGGTTGTGGCCACATCGATGACCTCGCCGACGGCCCTCGTTGAGGCTCCGGACGGGCGATTGTTCGTTGCCGAACAGCGTGGCGTGTTGCGGATTATCGACGGCAGCGGACTATTAGCGACGCCTGCGCTCGACCTCTCAAGCCGGATCAACAACGATGGCGAGCGCGGCCTGCTCGGCGTCGAACTCGATCCGAACTTCACCGCCAACGGTTACATTTACCTCTATTACACAAGGGCGAATCCGCTCAACAACCGCGTCAGTCGCTTCAGCGTGACGGGTAACACGATCGATCCGAATTCAGAATTGGTGCTCGTCGATCTAGACCCGATCTTCGCAACGAACCACAACGGTGGCGCGATTCACTTCGGCGGCGATGGCAAGTTGTACATCGCCGTCGGCGAGAACGCGAACCCGCCGCAATCGCAGTCGCTGACGACCCGACACGGCAAGATTCTGCGGATCAACTCCGATGGCACGATCCCTGCCGACAACCCCACGACGTTTGCCGGAATTACGGGAACGACGACGGGCGTCAATCGTGCCATTTACGCGGTCGGGTTTCGCAACCCGTTCACCTTCGCGGTGCAACCGGGCACGGGGCAAATTCGCGTCAACGACGTCGGCCAAAATGCCTTCGAGGAAATCGACGATATCACCAAAGGCGCGAACTACGGTTGGCCGTTGACCGAAGGCGATTTCGACCCCGTGGCGTTTCCGAACTTCACGCGGCCGATTCACAATTACGCACACGGTTCGGGTACCGATAAAGGCTTCGCCATCGCGGGCGGGGCGTTCTACAATCCACCGGCGACGAGCTTTCCGAGCCAGTACGTCGGCGATTATTTCTTTGCCGACGTCGTCAATCGCTGGATCAACGTCTACGACGCGACGACGAAAACTGTCACGAATTTTGCGAGTGATGTGGACACCGGCGGCATCGTCGATGTCGATGTTATCGCCAGTGGCGATATCGTGTTCGTTGCGCGCGGCGCGGGCAGTCCCGGTATCGGTACGGTCTATCGCATCCGTTCGACGACCGCGCCGGGCATCGTGGCCGACCCGATTAATACGACGATTCGCCCTGGCCAGACAGCAATTTTTACCGTGAACGCGAGCGGCGGACCGCCGCTGACATACCAATGGCAGCGGAACCGCAACGACATTCCCGGCGAGACATCGCCAACGCTTTCGCTGGCGAATCGGCAACTAAGCGATAGTGGAACGACATATCGCGTCGTCGTGCGAAACGGCACAGGCAGCGCGACGAGCGCTGAAGCGACACTAGTCGTGGCGACCGATCTGCCGCCGACGCCGACGATCCTGACGCCCACGGTTGGGACGCGATTCATCGCGGGGCAGACGTACGCATTTTCCGGTTCCGCTACCGATGATGAGGATGGCACGTTACCCGCTAGCCGCCTGAGTTGGCGAGTCGATTACTACACCGGTTCCGCACCGGCGCGGCCATTCGTACCCGAAACGAAAGGCATCACCAGCGGCACGTTCACGATCCCGACGATTACGCCGTACACCGCCGCCGATGTGTTTTACCGAGTCAATTTGACCGCCACCGACTCGTTCGGAAACAAGACGATCACCACCCGCGACATCCTGCCCACGACCGCCACGGTTCGCGTGCTGGCATCCGCCGTTTCGGGACTGACACTCGATGGTCAGCCGATCGTTTCGCCGTTCGAATTCGTCGGCGTCGCCGGAATCGAACGGCAACTCGTTGCGGCGATCACCATCACATCGAACGGCTTGCCGCTGACGTTTCAAGGTTGGTCCGACGGCATCACCACACCGAGCCGCACATTTACAACGCCTACCGTGCCAACGACAATTCGTGCGAATTACACGGCCCCGCGCACGTTTGCGGTTGCTTCCCAGTCCCAGTTGCAGATCGTCGATGCGGCCACGACGAAAGCGTATCGCACAACCGATCTCGCAGCGGAATCTCGGGTGGCCACGGCGGACGTAACCGGCGACGGCATCGCCGATACGATCGTCGGCACGGGGCCAGGGGGTGCGACATTTGCCACGATCGTCGATGGCGCAACGGGTGCCGTCGTGCGGACGATCGCTGCGTTCGAGCCGACGTTTACGGGTGGCATTTTCGTTGCGGCGGGCGATATCGATGGCGATGGCATCGCTGACATCGCACTGTCAGCCGATGAAGGCGGCGGGCCGCGCGTGACGGTTTATCGCGGCAACTCGGATGTCGTGCTGGCCGATTTCTTCGCAATCGACGATGTCAATTTCCGTGGCGGGGCGCGTGTGGCGATCGGCAACCTCAACGGCGATTCGCGCGCAGATCTCGTCGTCTCGGCGGGGTTCGGCGGCGGACCGCGTATCGCCGGTTACGATGGTGCAGCGCTCGCAACGGGGAAGAGTGTGAAGCTGTTTAGCGATTTCTTCGCGTACGAATCTTCGCTGCGAAACGGCGCGTATGTGGCGGTCGGCGACATCGACGGCGATGGCCGCGGCGACTTGATCTTCGGTGCGGGGCCAGGCGGCGGGCCACGGGTTCGCGCATTAAATGGTGCCGATTTATTGTCGTCGAATAAACAAACGACGCTCGCGAATTTCTTCGCCGGCGACATCGCTGCACGCGGTGGTATCCGCGTGGCCACGACTGATGCCGATGGCGATCGCTTCGCCGATATTGTCGTCGGCACTGCTCCTGGCACGCCGTCGCGCATCATCGTTTATCGCGGCGCATCGGCAACGGGCGGCACCTTGCCAGAGCTTCAAAACGTGCTCGCCAGCGACGAAAGCAACCTCGGTGGCGTCTACGTCGGTTAACGCGGCTGTTGACGCGAACGCCTCGTCGGGCGATAATTCGCCTATGAAAACAACAGCGAATGACTGCCCGCGATTGCGCGAGGGGATGGGCGCGTCGCCCGATGGCGATGCGTTCGTGCTCTACGACCGCAACCGCATTGCCGGGGTTCCGATTGCCATTTCGCGTGCGGAAGTCGAGGCGGTGCAACTCTTCAACGGGCAACGCAAGATCCGCGACGTGCCATTAGCGGTGCGGCAACAGACCGGGCTGACGATCGCGATTGACGAAGTGATGACGCTGGTAGCACGCCTGGATGCGGGGCTGTTTCTCGATAACGACTCCTTTCGAAATTACCTGAATGGCCCCGTGCGACAGCCGTCGTGCATCGGGTGTTATCCGCCCGAACCGGCGGAGATTCACGCGCAGATGCAATCGCTGTTTACCGCAGAGGGCGGCCCCGGTTTGCCCACCGCAATGGCTTCGAAATCGCGGTTGCGGGCGGTGTTGGTGCCGCACATGGATTATGCCCGCGGGAACGTCACCTATGGGTACGGGTTCAAGGAACTCGCCGAACGGACCGATGCGAAACTGTTTTTCGTGATCGCGACATCGCACTATTCATCGGAGCGATTTACGCTGACGCGGATGAATTTTCAGACGCCGCTCGGCACCGTGGAAACCGATCAAGCATCGATCGATCGCATCGTGGCAAACTACGGCGAAGGCCTATTCGCAGACCCAGTCGCGCACCTGCCGGAGCATTCGATCGAGTTAGAAGTGCTCGTGTTGCAACATATTTTCCCGGATCGCAAAGTGCGAATCGTGCCGTTGCTGGTGGGGTCGTTTCAAGATTGCATCAACGGGCAAACGTCGCCGGGCGAAGCGGCGGACATCTCGCGAATGATCGCGGCATTACGTGTCGCAGAAGCGGAAGCGGGCGAACCGGTCTGTTACATTATCAGCGGCGATCTGGCGCATATCGGGCCGAAATTTCGCGACCCGTCGCCAGTAAACGAACCGCAATTGTCGCAGAGCTACGCGCAAGATGTGGCCATTTTGAAACACCTCGAAACCGCTGATTCCGAAGGATATTTCGAGGAAATCGCCGTGGAAGGCGACGCTCGCCGGATCTGCGGATTGCCACCCACGTACCTCGCACTCGCAACGGCACAACCGAAACGCGGCCGCGTGTTGCACTACCAACAGTACGTCGAAGCAAAGGGCTATGAAAGCGTCAGCTTCGCCGCCGTCGCATTTGAGGATTGAATTCCCACACGCAAACTCGCCCGGCGATACTTGCGTGTCGCCGGGCGGGTTGTTTTCGTCGCGGAATTGCAATCAGTCGGTTTTCTTTTCGGACTTCTTGCTGCCGTCGAGTGGGGCAAGAATGTCATCGACGGAAAGTGCGGTCACGGGGGCACCGTCTTCGGCGATCGCAGGAGCCATCTTCAACTTCTGACGCTTCACATCGACGTCTTTTTGCAGTTCGCGAATCGTTTGCTTGATCTGCGCCAGGCGAGTATCGTCGACCTGATACTTGCTTTCGATTTGCTGAAGCTGTAGTGTTTTGTATTCGGCTTCGAGTTTGTCGATCGATACGGACAGGTCTTGCTTGCTACGGCGTAATGCCTCGACTTGCTTGACCAGCGATTCCTTGATGCGTTCGCGGGACACGAGCGTTTGCTCCATGCCTTCGACGGTGTTTTTCCGCGAAACGATCAGCTTCACATCGCGGTTGAGGCGATACTTCGCTTCTTCGACGGGCACCATCTCGCGGCCGTAAACGACCTTCTCCGTGGCGTCGGTCAGCTTCAGCGCGAGGGCGCGAACCTTCTTTTCCTCTGTGACGACTTCGGTTCGCAGTGCGACCAAGTCTTTGTTCAAATGATCGACTTCAACGATCTCCTTCGCGAGTTCATCGCTCGTGCGATCGATGTCGCGGTCGAGGTGTTTGACTTCCTTGCGAAGTGCAGCGATCTTCTTTTCCGGTGGAATATTCGAGTCCACCCACTCGCCAATCGAGGCGACTTCGTGCTTGGCGTAACCGAAGAATTTGGTGCCTTTCAGCGCGCCGAATGCGACTGCCCCGATGACCGCCGCGACGAGTAACTTCTTGATCATCCGAAAATCCCCCAAAGCGACCGTTGGGCGGTCGTGGCCCACGTCACCGTTCTGCAACAGCAACGAAAATGCGTGACAATCAGTTCTTCGCACGCAGCGAACGGGGATTTAGCGATTCGATCGAAAAGTGGAAAAAAGTACGAAGTCACACGAAATGTTCCGAGAAACAGGTGGCGTAGACGAAGCGTTCGGGTCACGGATAATGTCAGTATTCCTACTCACGAGATTTGGCATGTCCGATTTGCGCACACCGTTGTTCGATTGGCACGTTTCGCACGGGGCGCGGATGGTGCCGTTTGCCGGGTGGTCGATGCCGGTGCAATACGCGGGCGTCATCCCCGAGCACAAAGCCGTTCGCGGTGGCGTGGGGCTGTTCGATATTTCCCACATGGGCCGCCTCAGCATTCACGGTGACGGTGCGTTGTCATTGCTCGAAACGACGACGACGAATGCCATCGGCACCATGAGTGTCGGGCAGGTGCGATACTCGCTCGTTTGCAACGAACGCGGTGGCCTGCTCGACGATGTTTTGGTGACGCGACACGCCGATCATTTCGGCGTCTGCGTCAACGCCAGCAACCGCGACAAGATCGTGGCGTGGTTCCGTCAACACGCCGAAAATACCACGGTACTCGATCACACGACCGACACCGTAATGATTGCAGTACAAGGCCCACACGCCGTCGCGAAGGTCGGCGAACTGTTCCCGCCTAGCGTTACGTCGCTCAAAAATTATTATGGCCGCGTCGTGCCGTATCGCGGTTTGCCGTGCGTGGTTGGCCGGACGGGTTACACGGGCGAAGATGGTTTCGAACTCGTCGTGCCGAATGACAATGCGGTGTCACTTTGGGACGATCTCATCAACCTCGGTGCGGTGCCATGCGGTCTAGGTGCCCGCGATACGCTACGCCTCGAAGCCGCGATGCCGCTGTATGGGCACGAACTCAACGACGCGCTCGACCCCGTGCAAGCGGGCCTCGGCTGGGCGGTGAAACTAGACAAAGGCGACTTCATCGGCCGCGATGCGATTCGCGATGCCGACCCCGCACGCCCGATCCGCATCGGCCTCGAACTCGACGGCAAACGCGCCGCCCGCGAAGGTTCGACCATCCTGCAAGGCACCACGCCCATCGGCACCGTCACTAGCGGAAATTACGTTCCTGGGCTGGAGAAATCAATCGCAATGGGTTACGTTGCCCCGCAATTCCGCGCCCCCGGAACCGCACTCGCAATCGACGTCCGCGGCACATTGATACCCGCAACGGTCGTGCCGTTGCCGTTCTATCGGCGAAGCCGGTAGGAGTGGAGAATAGTTAAGAGTTACGAGTGGATAGTTGTTTGATGGACTATCCACTCGCAACTCTTAACTCGTAACTACTACGCGCTTCGCGGCGAGGCTAAACGTATCCTTACGCCTTCGCGACCCATTTCAGCACGGGGTCTTTTGCGGCCTTCACTTCATCGGCGCGGCGGACGTATTCGTCGTGAAATCTTGTCATTCGAGCAGAAACGAGCGTTGACACCGGGTTTGATGTCGGGTCGAATGACATGTTATAAGTGGAGGAGGGAGCATGGTCATGGCAAGGTGGGCGAAGCTGCTTCCTGGTGTTCTGATGCTGGTTGTGGCGGGCGCATTCCTTGCCAAGCCGACCGTGCCGTTCACGGTTAGCTCTGGCGGGTTCAGCGTGGACGGTCGGCAGTGCCTCTATCGGGTCGTCGACGGTCGGTTGGAGTATCTGATCGTCCTCGACGGTGAGTGGCTGAGGGGTAGCGACCGGGCGACACTCGGCGGGACAGACTTCTCATTCCAGAGAACTGACGGCCGGGCGTTCCAGATGCGTTCCACCGCGCCTGGGGTTCTACTAATCGACGAACACGAGTTCCACCTCCGGGACGGCGTGATATTTCTGGTTACTGTTCACTCTGACGGGAACCAATGCCGGCAAGTGCCCGTATCGTTTGAGGCGGCTGACATCCCGCATCTTGAAGTGGAATCGCATGTCCGAAACCGCCTTGAGCGGGTGGTGCGTGATTATGCTGAGGTTCGGCTGTTCCTCGGGCGAGAGTAGACATGAGACAGCTCTGGGTTTGTTCGGCGTCGAAGCCCCGAGCCGAGGAGGATGTCTTATGGCGGGGTGGTTCCGCGATGCGTATAGCTGGCTGATGGACACCCGCCCGCCGCCTGAGTTCGCCACTGCCAACCCACCGGACTGGTTGGCTGACATTCGGGTGTTGGTATTGACGGCGGGTCGGCAATACCGGTTCCGAGTCCAGCTTTGGCCGGGCCGGGCTGTCGTCGATAGCACCGTCGGCTACCTCTGTTTCTCTCTCGCCCCGCCTGGCCGGGAGGAGGTGCGCGGAGAGCGGGCCGATAAGTGGCTCGGCCTGGTCGAGCGGTCATTCGTCGAGCCGACCCCCAGGCATCCGAATTTGATCGAAGACGGATTACCGGTCGAGGTGCGGCTGTTCCGGCGGGAGCCGTTCGCCAAAGTACGGCAGTCGTGGAACTTGGCCAGTTGGTTGCCTTCGCCGAAGCCGATGGCGGGCCTGCCCACGGCGGTTCAGTTGGTCGCCGAGTTCTACAGCCGCGAGCGTTGACGCCCGCGCGGTGCGGATAAACGAACGCTTACGCCTTCGCGACCCATTTCAGTACGGGGTCTTTTGCGGCTTTCACTTCATCGGCGCGGCTGATGAGGTGCGTGTGTGGTGCGGTTCGCTATACCTCGGGGTCTTCGTTGCGGATTGCGAGCATCGCATCGGCGAAGGCGTCGAGCGTCTCTTTGCTTTCCGTCTCGGTTGGCTCCATCATGAGGGCTTCGGATACAACCAGCGGGAAGTACATCGTTGGCGGGTGATAGCCGTAGTCGAGTAGCCGTTTGCAGAGGTCGAGTGCTTTCACTTTCTTCTCGCGAAGCAACATCCGTGCGGAGGCGACGAACTCGTGCATACACGGGCCGGGGTGCGGAATTTCGTAGCCTTCGCCGATGCGGGCACGGAGGTAGTTCGCGTTCAGCACGGCGTGTTCGCTGACGGCTTTCAGACCGTCCGGCCCGAGCGTACGGATGTAGCAATAGCCGCGTAACAAGATGCCGACGTTGCCGAAGAAACTGCGAACGCGACCGATGCTTTGCGGGCGATCGTTGTCGAGGCGGTAACGGTTGCCTTCCTTGACCACCATCGGCGACGGCAGGTACGGCGCGAGGAAATCGCGGACGGCAATCGGCCCGCTACCGGGACCGCCGCCACCGTGCGGGCCGGTGAATGTTTTGTGGACGTTGTAATGCTGCATATCCGCGCCGAAGTCGCCGGGCCGCGTGATGCCGAGGATCGCGTTCATGTTCGCACCGTCGAGGTACACGAGCGCGCCGTGCGAGTGCAATAACTCGGTGATCGTGGCGATCTGTTTCTCGAACAACCCGAGCGTATTCGGCTGTGTAATCATGAACGCGGCGGTGTCGGGGCCAACCTTCGATTTCAGGTCTTCGAGGTCGACGAGACCGTTCGCGCCGCTCTTGATGGTGACGGTATCGAAGCCCGCGAGCGCGGCCGAGGCGGGGTTGGTGCCGTGCGCGGAATCGGGTGCGAGCACCTTGCGGCGCAGCGTTTCGCCGCGATCGCGGAAGTACGCCGCCGCCACGAACAACGCGGTCAGTTCGCCCTGTGCCCCCGCCGCCGGTTGCAACGACACCGCTGGTAACCCCGAGATTTCCGAGAGATATTCCTGCATTCCGTACAGCAATTCGAGCATTCCCTGAATCGTGTCTTCGTGTTGCAGCGGGTGCAAATTGGCGAAGCCGGGGATCCCCGCGAGGCGTTCGTGCCGCTTCGGGTTGTACTTCATGGTGCATGAACCGAGCGGGTAAAAGTGCGTGTCGATGCACATGTTCCGCGTCGAGAGATTGTTGAAGTGCCGAATGAGATCGACTTCGCTCAGTTCTGGTAACGGCGGCGGCGCGGCCGTGAGATAGTCTTGCGGCAACAGCGATGACATCGCGGTGTCCGTATGCACATCGCACTTCGGCAACCGGTGCGTACGCCGGCCCGCGTGCGAAATTTCGAACAGCAAGTTCGTCGATTGTTGGTTATTCACGAGCTTCCTTTCAAGATATTATCGGCCCACTGTTGCTGTTCGGGCGTCAGCGTGGGTTAGGGTGTTTTGCGGTCGTACTTCGCGAGGCGACGATACTTTCCCGTGTCGTAAACGCGGTCGAGTATCGGTTGCAATTCGATAATCACAGGCCGAATTCCGGGGTCGAGCGGTACGTGAATCGCGGGGAGGCGATCCATCATCCGGAAGCCCCGCACTTGGCAATGGTTCGGGTCGCCCACTGCCGTCACGCAAATGTGATAATCGTACGTGGGCACTAACTTTCGCAGGCGTTCGAGCGACACGACCGTCGTGTGCGTCCCACCGCGAAGCAGGTCGATTTCCACGAGGTTCACGCCGCCACGGCGGAACTCGTTTTGTTTCTGCAAGTACGACGATCTCCCTGAATCGCCGGGCTTTTTGTTCGACAAGCTCAATACTTCGATCGCAGTAACGAGTCGGTCTCCATCGTTGGAAACAATCTCCAGGTACGGCTCTTCCCACGGTTCGGAAACTGGATCGATCCAGACGCGGTTCGATGTCGTGGCCACGTAGCCCGCTGGTAACGCCGCATTGATCGCTTCGCGGAGGTACGTGATTAAGCTGTTGTGCAAGTCCGGAAACACCCCAGACAGTTCTAGCCACGGGTCCATCCCAGGGAATGGCGACGGCATGTCAGTTCCTCCCATTCAAGATGGTATCGGCCCACTGTTGCTGTTCGGGCGTCAACGCAGGCTCGGGTGTTTTGCGATCGTACTTCGCGAGGCGGCTGTACCTTCCCGTGTCGTAGGCGCGGTCGAATAGTGGTTGCAGCTTGACCTTCACGGCCGGTATTCCGGGGTCGAGTGGCACCACGATTGTCGGCAGAGCGTCCCTCATTGTGAATGCTTTGACGTGGTGACGCGTCGGGTCGCCGATGACCGTCGTGCAAATGTGATAGCCGAACACTGGCACAATGGAACGCAGCCGCTCGATGGGAATCGCTGTCGTGTGTGCTCCCCCGCGAAGCAAGTCGATTTCGATGAGGTTGACATTCGCGAGGCGGAACTCACCCTGTTTTTGCAGATACGACGTTCGCCCGTTGTCGCCAGATTTCTTGTTCGAAGGGCTAAGGATTTCGATTGCCGTCACGAGTCGTTCGCCATCGTTCGATAAGATCTCCAGGTACGGTTGCTCCCACGGTTCGAGAATCGGATTGGCAGCCACGGCCACCATCCCTTCTTCTGCAAATGGCTCGCTGGAAATATCACCATACGATCGCGTGACAGGTCCGAACGTCGATACGTCGGGTTCGCGCCGGAGTTCGTCGTCTACCCAGACGATCCGATCCGTGGTGGCGAGATAATTATCCGGAAGTTCGGCATTCAGCGCTTCCAGAATGAGGTAAATCAGCGCACTGTGAAGGCTCGGGAACACGCCCGATTCTTCCAGCCACGGGTCCATACCAGGGAATGGCGACGGCATGTGATTGTCTCCCCGTTAAACCACCATTGTGTCGCGAATCGCTTCGACGAGTCGATCGATTTCGGCGACGGTGCGCTTTTCCGTGACGGCGATTGTCATCGCGTTCTTGTGTTGCGGGTACCACGTGCCGAGCGGCAAACCGGCGTGTATGCCTTGCTCGCGAAGCGTGGCCAACAGGTTCGGCACGTTCGCTTGTACTTTAATCGCGAACTCCTTCGCGAAGGGCCGCGCGAACAGTGCCGACACGCCGGGC
>JANXNT010001153.1 GCA_025353985.1 Limnoglobus sp. | reverse complement strand
TGTCAGGATTTACATCGACGTCCCCTCGACAGGCACTCGCCACGAGTAGCGCCTTTTTTGGGTCACTATGCGCCTTTTCTGTGTCATTGCGCGACCTTTCTATGTCACGGCGCGCCTTTTCTGTGTCATTTCGGCGCACTTTTGAGTACGTCCGTGCAAACCGCCGAATTCTGACTTACGTCATTTCCACGTAAACTTATTGACTCCCGGAAATCGTGTGGGGGACGGAATTTTTGTCAGATTTCGAACCCGGATCCGTTACAATCGGACAAGGATGCATCAGCCGATGAGAAACCCGCGCACCGGGTTACGTTTACGAAGCCATTATGGGTCGCGAAGAACGCGACGACGAAGGGCCAGTTTGCGGCATTCGTGAAGGCCGCGAAGTTCACCAGCGAAGCGGAAGCCGACGGCAAAGGCGGCTATGGTTACGATGGTACAAAATCCAAGCAAGACGAGGCGTATTCGTGGAAGAACACCGGTTGGACGCAGACGGACAAGCACCCGGTGGTGAATGTATCGTGGAACGATGCCGAGGCGTTTGCGAAGTGGGCGAGCGAGACAGCAAAGAAACCGATCCGGTTGCTGAGTGAGGCGGAGTATGAGTATGCGAATCGCGCCGGGTCGAGCACGCGGTATTTCACTGGCGATGGGATCGAGAGCCTCGAAGGCTACGGGAACGTGAGCGACTCGAGCGCGAAAGCGAAGTTCGCCAATTTCACGGCCGCGCCGTTCGACGATGTACCCGGATCACAAATGGCGCAACTTCAAAACTAGCGCGTTGGGCTAACGGGAATCGGCTGTGACGTATTGTTTCCGCCCAGCTTTTCGTGCCAGCCCGCTGCGCGAGCAAGGGACTTCCACGGTCGAGAGACTACGTGAAGTTTCTTGCGGGTTCCCCTTGCTTGCGCTGCGGGCTGGCCGGAAAAGACAATTCCTCGCTTGCGCTCTTGCGCTTCGGGCTAACGGGAATCGGCTGTGGCGTGTTGTTTCCGGCCCGCGCTTCATTTTTTCCGAGCCGATTCCCCGCAAGAGGTCGGGTCATGCGCAACGACTCGCGGTGACATCGCAAGTCGTCAAATGGTCGAATGTCTCGCACCCGACCCCTTGCGGGGATCGGCTCGGTAATTTCGGTTTATCCGTGTTGGTTCCGAGAGTTTTCGCCCCCGCGCTTCGCTACGCAAAGCCTTCGCTGCGCGGCGAAACGCCGATTTCTCGTGCCAGTCCGCAGCGCGAGCAAGGGACTTCCACGGTAGACTATCTTCGTGAAGTTTCTTGCGGGTTCCCCTTGCTTGCGCAGCGGGCTGGCCGGATTGAGACTTCGTGAAGTTTATCGCGGGTTCCCCTTGCTGGCGCTGCGGGCTGGCCGGAAAAGCACGGTCGAGATGCGGCGTGGAGTTTTAAGCGGGTTTCCCTTGCTGGCGCTGCGGGCTGGCAGGATTGGACGTCGTGCCTTGCGAACGCACGGGCTTTCCGTTTCTAGTCTGGTCGAGCCAAATTCGGAAATTGACCATCTCGATCAGGAACGTGGCACTGTTTGCGATCGTCGGAAAATGTTCGTCGATCCAGCCGTTCTTCGCGGCGACGTCCCACGATGTGCCTTCGGGAATTTCGAGCGATTTGAGCAGAACGAGTCGGGTGCAGCCATGCACAACGGCAATGCGGGCGGCGAGTGAGTCGGTTGTCACTTGCCAGGTATGGGGGAGTGACATGGGCTTGTCATCGTCGCTTTGCGCGAACGCCAGGCAGTCGATAAATTCGAGTTCCTTGGGCAGATTGTACGGCTCCAACATCGCCTTCAAGACGGCAGCCGGTGCAGCGAGTGATGCGAGCGCGGCCCAATGTGATGCCTCTTCGCCGAGTTTGTGAATGCGGTCCATCTGACGCACGGCATTTGCGAATCGGCCACCGCCGGCCACGAGGAGGATCTTCGTTTCGGACTGGATTGCAAGCCATTCCGCAAGCACTGGCCCGAGTTTCGGATGATCGAACAAACTGCCGCCGACTTTGACGAGCATCATGCGGGGGTCTCCGTGGCCAAGACTGCGACCGCGTGTGCAGGGGCACAACCGGAGACCGATTTGCCGAGTTTGTGCGACAGCGAGCAGAGGGGGTATCGCACTTTCGCGAACAGACTATGCAGCAAAAATTCGCCACTCCCCGACATGATCAGCGTTGTAGGCGTGAACCGCGACAGGATCGCTTTCTGAAATGCCTCGCGCATTCGACGGATCTGTTCATCGCGGAGTTGTGTCGCAAATTGACGGATCGCTTCGTCGCTCATCGTCTCGCGATCCGCACACCGGGCACGGGCCAATCGCGATAGCGAAAACGCAATCGTGGCCGGTCGGTTGTCGGCGGTATCCGTGTCGGTTTCGTCTTCGGAAATTTCGCGTAACACCGTGTAAACGTCGCGCATCGTTGCGAAAGATTCGGCCGCAATGTAGGGCAGCCCGAACGCGAACACCGGTGTGCGCGATGTGCCGAAGTAAAGCAACTCCCCCGCAACGAGGCGTTGCCTATCGGTGTGGCCCACGGTATCCGGTTTGCCGTTGCGGATCGCGATCAGATCGGTCGTCGTCGAGCCGATGTCGACGAGCGCGGCATCGGCATTCGAGCAAAATCGTGTAGCGTACGTGGCCAATGCGTGCCAGTTCGCCGCCGCGACTTTCGCCGTGTCCTTACGTGCTTTCGCCACTTTCACGAAATCGCCATCGGTCGTCCAAACCCGAACTTTGCACTTGCTAGCGGCCTGTTCGACTGCATCCAGAATCGCCAGAACGCCTTCGCGCAAAGTCGGGAAACAATCGCAGAGTTCGCCAGTCATTGTCACGGCGAGCGTCGTCGTTTTTGGAAATTGTGCGATTAGCGCGGCAAGACTGTCGCCGAGTTTGTCCGGTTGTTTCCAGAGTGGGAACGGAACGGAAACCGCGTGGCAGTCTGCCGTGGCGGCCTTCAAGTTCGCCCCGCCGATGTCGAGTCCTAGAACAGTGTGTGTCATACTTCACGAGACTATAAGGTTCCCGGATGTCCCGCTACCTCATCGGCATCGATCTCGGCACGACGAACTCCGCACTCGCTTACGTCGACTCCGACGAAAAGACGAAAACGGGCCGCCCGAAATTGCGAACGTTCGCAGTGCCTCAACTAGTAGGCAGCGGGCAGGTCGGCGAGTTGCCGTTGCTCCCATCGTTCTTGTATTTACCCGGCCCGCACGAACTACCACCCGGCGCAATCGCGTTGCCGTGGAACGCGAACGCAGGCGATGCAATCGGCACATTCGCGCGCAATCACGGTGCGAAGGTGCCGGGGCGACAAGTCTCATCGGCGAAGTCGTGGCTGTGCCATCCCGGCGTCGACCGCACTGCGCCGCTGTTGCCGTGGGCTTCGCCGCCCGATGTCGTGCGGATTTCCCCGCTCGAAGCCTCCGCGAAATATCTTCGCCACCTCGTCGATGCGTGGAACCATGCGAAAGCGAAGACGCCGGCGGATCGACTCGAAGAGCAATTCGTCGCGATTACCGTGCCGGCGTCGTTCGATGATGTTGCGCGAAACCTGACTGCCGATGCCGCAAAACAGGCAGGGTTTAAGCACGTCGTTTTGCTCGAAGAACCGCAAGCCGCGTTTTATGCGTGGCTCGGTACGCACACCGCGAAGGAAGCGAATCGCGTGAAGCCGGGGATGCGTTGCCTCGTCGTCGATGTGGGCGGCGGGACGAGCGACTTCAGCCTGATTCGTGCCGGGGAAGGCCAAGGCGACTTAGCATTTTTACGCGATGCGGTGGGCGAGCATTTATTGCTCGGCGGCGACAACATGGACCTCGCGTTGGCGAAAGCGATCGAGGCGAAACTACCCGGCGGCAAGATCGATGCGGCACAGTTTGGCGGGCTGATTCAAGCGTGCCGGACTGCAAAAGAAGCGTTACTCGTGCCGTCGCCGCCAGAATCGTACCCCGTTACGGTAGTCGGTCGCGGTCGGTCGG
>JANXNT010001123.1 GCA_025353985.1 Limnoglobus sp. | reverse complement strand
CGGCGGAACCGCCGAAGTGAGATTGTTTAGTGGTCTAACGGGTAATTTGCTCACCTCGGTACAAATTGGGAATCCCGAAGATCGAAACGGTGCCACCGTCGCACTGGCCGATTTCACACGAGATGGCAAAGCCGATTTGGTGGTCGGCACAGGTGGCGGTGTATCTCTCGTTCAGGTGTTCGATCTGAACTCTGGGAATCAGCCGATTCTTTCAATTACTCCGTACGATCCCAGCTTTATCGGTACTGTCTGGGTGGCAGCCGGTGACGTCACAGGCGACGGCATTGCCGACATCATCACAGGTGCCGGACTCGGTGGCGGACCTCACGTTCGAGTGTTCGACGGGAAGTCGAAAGCCGATGCCGGAAGCCTGATGGCGTACAGCCCCGATTTTCGTGGCGGTGTGTTCTTAGCCGTCGCCGATCTCAATGCCGATGGCCGCTTCGATATTATCACGGGCGCTGGTCCCGGTGGTGGACCACATGTGAGGTTGTTTAGCGGCAATGGCAGTGAACTGGGTGGTTTCTTTGCTTACGATCCTCTCACGCTCGCAAACGGTTTTAGTGCGAATGCGTCAACTCCGCCTGTTAATCCTCCGGCAAGTCCGCCAAATCTTCCTCCGGTTGTACCGCCCGTTGTCTTGCCACCGACCATACCACCGATAGTACCTCCGGTCGTTCCGCCGACGACGCTACCGCCTGTTCCGCCAGTTGCTCCACCTGCGGTTCCACCGATTATTCCCCCTGTAGTTCCACCAGTCGTGCCACCCACGGTTCCACCGGTTGCGAACACGTCACCGACGATTTCCGCGTTACTCGACCAAACCAGTACCGGAGTTGTTGGACCTCTCGCGTTCACAGTTGGCGATGCGGAGACACTCGCTGCCCAACTCGTCGTATCTGCCAGTTCGTCGAATACCGAACTGATTCCGAACGCGAACATCTTCTTTGGTGGGGCCGGTGCCAGTCGGAACATTTTTCTCACACCTGCGACCGACAAGTCGGGAACTTCGATCATCACACTGACCGTGACCGACAGCAATGGATCGAGTACGTCCGACCAATTTACGGTCACGGTGAACTCAACCATAGTTCCACCACCCCCACCGCCCGGAACAGTCGATACAACGCCGCCGCGCGTAACGATCACCACGAATTCCGGGCAATTGCTAAACCTTTCGCCCGCCATTACGGGAGAAGTGAGCGACGACCTCGCGGGTGTAGCATTATTGCAGGCGTCGACCGATAACGGCGGTTTCGCGGATGTATCCTTGCTCGCCAACGGAACATTCTCCTTCACCCCGATCGCTGCGTTCGACGGCGTTCACCTCGTAAACTTCCGCGCCCTCGACAAATCCGGGAACTTCTCTGCGTTGACATCGTTCGCGTTTACGCTCGACGCCACTGCTCCGACCGCCGATCTCGGCTTCACGTCGATCGTCCGCACGAACCCCACAACGTTCGACGTTACTTTCAGCGAAGACGTTTCCGCCTCGGCCTTCGATGTGGCCAGCTATCGCTTGAGTCGGAGCAACGCTCCGCTGAGCCTTGCCAGCGTGGAACGACTCGATGCCCGCCGCGCTCGGATCCACCTTGCGGCACCTCTGACCGACGAAGCGGGTTACCGTTTTGAAGTGATCGGTACGATTCGCGATGCGGCCGGCAATGCCCTCTCCGGCGTGCTTTCGGCTTCGTTTGAGATCGCCAAGCCCGCTGCGATCGAATCGCTGTCGCCCGCCAACGGGGAGGAGCAAGTCAGCTTGACACGCGAGACGATCGTTCGCTTCGATGAAACCATCGATCCCACCACGGTCACTCCCGAGTCGTTTTACCTGATCGCCAACGGCGAACGAATCGCTGGGCGGATTCGCGTTTCCCCGACTGAGAAATTCGCGACGTTCTTTTACGCATCGCCGCTACCGGCCTCGACGGAAGTGCGTGCGATTCTCGACGGCAACATCGTGCGGGGCCGCGATGGACGCCTCGTCGACGGCAACGGCGATGGCACACCGGGCGGCACCGCGACTGCCGACTTCCGCACCTTGCCGATCACGAACATTCCGGGCACACGGCTGTTCGCGTTCATCTACGACAGCTTCAACCGCGACGCCGCCGGGAACAACATCCCGGTCGTCGGGGCCACCGTGTCGCTCGACGCCAACCCGAACATCCGGGCCGTCACCGACGCCACCGGGCGGTTCGAGCTGGGCATCCCGGACGCCGCCAACGGCGTCCCGGACGGCCTGCCGGCCCCCGAGTTCTTCGTCCACATCGACGGCTCGACGGCCGTGAACGCCCCCGCCGGCACCCGGTACGCCACGCTCGGCAAGCCGTTCCACACCGTACCCGGCCAGCAGGTGCAGCTCAACATGGCCGGCACCCCGTTCAACATCTACCTGCCGCCGATGGCGATGAGCGACATCGTCCCGCTCAACCCGACGGCCGCCACCGACGTGGGCTTCGGCACCGCCGGCCAGGCGCAGATCCGCCGCATCATGGCCGAACGCTACCCGAACGACCCCGCCCGGGCCGCCGCGCAAGCCGACCTCGCCATTGCCGCCATGCGGGTGACGTACCCCGCCGGCAGCGCCCTGAGCGAGAGCGGCGTCGCCGCGACGCAGGCGACGATCATCCCCGTGGACCCGTCCCGCCTGCCGGCCCCGCTGCCGCCGGGGTCGAACCCCGGGCTGGTGATCTCGATCCAGGCCGGCACCGCCGCGGGCTTCAACTTGGCCGGCGGCAGCACGAACTTCGACATCCCCGCCCCGGTCCGCTTCCCGAACCTGGACGGCCTCGCCCCGGGCGAGAAAACCACCATCATGTCGTTCGACCACGACAAGGGCGGCTACTTCCCGATCGGCACCGCGACCGTGACCGCCGACGGCACCGCCGTCGCCAGCGACCCGGGCGTAGGCATCCTGGCCCCGGGGTGGCACTTCTTGTCACGCTTCAATCCTTATGCCAGTGGATGCGTGAATTGCTGCCCGCCGGGATCGACCCTGAACCCGGACTTTCTGAAATGTCTTACGGAAGCCCGCGCTAAGTTCATTGACTGCGCCGCCGTCTATCCAACGCTTGCTGTTGGCAGTACGCTCGCCGGCGCATTTGTTGCCGGGCTCGCATTCCCTGCCGCTGGTGTCGCCGTCGGTGCGGCCGGTGGCATCGCATACGGGACATGTTATCTCTCCTATGTGTTGGAAGTCCGGTCCTGCGAAAGGACGAACATTCCGTGCATTCCCATGTCAGGCTCGCAACCGCCAGGAAACGCAGCGGCGGCGTCTCCGCGAACAGTCACGGCCGCCAGCCAAACGAGAAATAGTGTCCCCTCGACAGTTCTTGGACGTGACGACGCAGATGTGGAAATCGCACTCGACGGGAACGACCAAGAAGAAGCGAATGTCTATGTGAAAACGAGTAGCCAGCGTACCCGTGTGGACATG
>JANXNT010000563.1 GCA_025353985.1 Limnoglobus sp. | reverse complement strand
GACATCGCGTTGTCGGTCGAGATTGAGCAGTGGCACGAAGCCGACGCGGCCGGGTAGTGTGCCGAGTTCAATGAGGATGCTGTCGATGTCCGTACCAGCCCGCAACACGAACCGCTGCGCGGCATCGCCGAGGACGATATCGACGAGCGGCGCGACGTGGCCGGGTACGGTGAGCAGATCCGCAACGAGGCCGAGAATCGCGGGCGTTTGTCGGCGCGACGCCAACACGGCGCGTACTCCTGCGCCGATGCCTTCGAGGTTTTTCTCCAGACCATCGAGCACTTCCGCACGGCCGCGCGAGGCACTGCGGCGTTCGCGCAGATCGTCCAGTTCCGGTTGCAGCGCCTCGGCTTGTCGGCGCAATTCGGCCTGCTTTTGCAGCAATTCTTGAAGTGCCGCCTTTGCAGCGGCCAGCTTCTGTTGCACATCCGCATCGCTCTGCGAAAGGTCCGCCAGCACGCGGCCGATCGCCTCGGCTTCGGCGCTCGCGCGTTCGCCTTCGGCGCGCTTTCGCGTCCGGTCGCGTTGCAATCGCTCGACTTGCGAGCCGGTCATTTGCGCGGTCGAATGCCACTGTGCGGCGCGGCCAACCAGTGCGAATTGCTCTTCGCGGTCGGCCTGTGTTTGCTTGCCGATTTGCGCCAGTGTGGCGATCACCGCGTTCAGCGCCGCCGCTGCATCGTCGGCACGTTGCTGTTCGGCGCGCACAAGTTCCGCCGCCTGTGTCGCTTCGTCGGTTGCCTTCGCGGTTTCGCTTTCCAGCGTTCGCAAACGGACCGTGAGTGCGATCCGCTGTTGACCCGTCCGCAACAAATCCGCGTCGTGGTTCGTGGCTTGTTCGCGCTGCGGCTTCACTGCGGCCTCGAACTCCGCAATCTGCTGTCGCGCTTCGCTCAGCCGCTTCTCATGTTCGCGCAAAGCATCGTCGGCATGGGCATAATCCGCATCGAGTTTGCCGACCGTCGTTTCACCCGTCGCGGTCTGCGTTGTCGCAGCGGCGACCTCCACCCGTAGCTTCGCGAGCAACGCTTCCTCGTACGCCACCGTCTCGGCCAGTTCGCGATATTCGCTTAAACCCAAGGCGATTCGCTGCGTTTTCAGTTGCGAGTGATACTCCTGATACTTCTGCGCCTTCGCCGCTTGCGTGTTCAAAGTGCGTACCGTTTTTTCCAATTCTTGCAACAAATCGCGAACGCGATGCAGGTCTGCATCTACTTTTTCGAGCTTACGCAAACACTCGATCTTTTTCGATTTGAAGCGACTAATCCCTGCGGCTTCCTCGAAGATTTGCCGACGATCTTTCGTCGAGGCGACGAGCAATGCATCGACGCGGCCTTGCTCGATAATACTGTACGCGCCTTGCCCCGCGCCGCTGCCGAGGAACATTTCCTTGATGTCTTTGAGCCGCGATAGTGCGCCGTTAATCAAATACTCGCCCTGTCCGTCGCGGTAGACGCGCCGCGTCAGTTGGACTTCATCGCCATCGAATTGGAGTTGCCGTTTCGAGTTGTCGAAGGTCATCGTCACCTCGGCCATGCCGAGGCTTTTGCGCGTACTGGAGCCGTTGAAAATGACGTCGGCCATCTCGCCGCCGCGCAGGCTCTTTGCCGACTGTTCGCCGAGAATCCAC
This sequence comes from Limnoglobus sp., assembly GCA_025353985.1. Taxonomy (GTDB): domain Bacteria; phylum Planctomycetota; class Planctomycetia; order Gemmatales; family Gemmataceae; genus Limnoglobus. Next base: position 802 of record JANXNT010000563.1, on the reverse strand, counting down.
TTGACGGCATCGACAATGTTCGATTTGCCGCTGCCGTTGGGGCCGACGACCGCCGTCACGCCGGGCGCAAAATCGAACCGCGTCTTGTCCGCGAACGACTTGAACCCTATTATCTCCAAACGCTTGAGCATATCCGCACCCCAACCGGCTGCCGGTCAACCCTTCTTATCGGCATAACCGGTACCGAGAGTTGCGGAAATCGGCACAGTTCCCACTGCGGTGAATTTAGGTAACTGATTGACTCAACCAAACCCACCAACGACTTCCGTGACACAATTTGTGATTGACTTCGTATGGAATGACAAACATAATCAACATGTTGAAATTTGTGATACCTTGCGACTAATACAGACATGACCATCTCAGAAGTGATGGTATTGTGGAAAATTGAGGACAGGACAATGAATACGCTCGCGAATCTACTCGCCAAGTTGTTTCCTGCCGCTGATGTCGTCGCTACGAGTGATCGTCAAGACGGCTTGACCGGCGGAACGTGATCGTGCGAACGTTCGTCTTGCTGAAAATTCTAATTGACCGCTCGAATTTCGAGCGGTTTTTCTTGTTTCAGATCGTCGCATGTTGCAGGATTACAAATGACTCGCCAGTTAAAGTTACAATTTTTGGCGATTCCTGCAACAGTTCTGGCGTCCGCTGTCGCGGCGTTCTTTAGCACTTCTTTCGAGGACTCTAAACCGGTTATGCCCCAGTTGGGGTAACCGTTCACGGGGTCAAATGACGATTTTTAAGGACTTTTTGCGTATCTGTTGCTGAAAATCGGTCCAAAACCGACCTTTTAAGGCAA
>JANXNT010001082.1 GCA_025353985.1 Limnoglobus sp. | reverse complement strand
GAACGAACTTAAGGGAAAGAAGTCCTGTCCCTGACGGTAACGAAGAGTACGGGTGAACGCCAGACTTTAAGGATTTTGCGAATGTGGAACGTATGGAAGCCACACGCGGGAAAAGTCTGGATCAGCACGGAGAAACCGATTAAGAAACTGACACGAATGACGATTGGACTCGGACCGACATTGTTTGCCGCAAACGCCGCCGACCAGTTCCGACGGCTCGGCTGGGATGTGGCGATGACGGCCAACGGCGAAGACGCTCGCAAACACGCGATCCGCAATCATGCCCAAACGGTCGTGATTCCGGTCTCCACCGAAGCCGAAGGCGGAATGCTGACGATGGCCAAGACCATCAACGCCATGCCCGCGAACGCCAAGGTGATTTTGGTATCCGTGACGCGCGATCCCCGCATTGCCCGGTTCGCGAAGCTCATCGGCGTGCGTTTCGTCTCCGAAACCGACGGCGTGCCCTCGCTACTGCGGGCCGTCACCGGAAACTGCGGCGTATTGGTCGGGTAAACATCAACAACAGCCCCGCATTCGCCCACCCGATTTCGGGTGGGTTTTTTCGTTGCCCCCTACTCCGTACGGGCTTTGCAGATTTCCTCGTAGCGTTCGCGGAGTTTTTGCGTCAGCATTGGCAGCTTGTCGATGTAGCGTTTGTGCTCGCGTTTTTCGTGGCGGGTGAGTGCGTATGCGGTCAGCAGTGGCAGCGCGATTGTCGAATCGACGTAGCACGTGACGGTGCCGGGCAGCTTGTCCGGGTCGACTTTACCCCAAGTCATCGCCTCGGAGGGGGTCGCGCCGCTGAGGCCGCCGGTGTCGGGGCGGGCATCCGTGAATTGCAGGAAATAATCGTGCCCCGATTCCGCGAGGCCGAGAACCTCCTGGATCTGCGGTTCGGTTTGCAAGATGAAGTTCTTCGGCGAACCGCCACCCAAAATGAACACGCCACTCGCGCCGCCGTCCGCCTTCGCATCCCAGACGATCGATGCAGTTTGGTTCACGTCGCGGAACGGGTCGATGTTCACCTTGTAGCCTTCGAGTTGCAGCGCGGCGATGTTCATACCGATACTGCTATCGCCGGGCGAACTCGTGTAAATCGGCACGCCACACCGATACGCGGCGGCGAGTAAACTCTTGCCCCTGAGGCCCGTTTGGTCTTCGCGTTCGGCAAGATACTTCCCGACGAGGTTGTGGAACTCGGCGGTGCTGAACGTCTTTTGGAACGCATCGCCACGCAGTAGCTTCCGGTAGAACATGTCTGTGCCGAGCAAATTCTCGTAGTCGAAAATGATGTCGTAGATGCGGATGACCTGATTTTCGCGCAGTTCCAAATCCGGCAAACTCGGGCCGGCCTGGTACAAGTCCATGCCGAGCGCGTAGTGCGTGTCGTGGTAGAGATTCGCCCCCGTGCTGATGATCCAGTCGATGAACCCGGCTTCGATGAGCGGCACGAGGCACGACATGCCCAACCCAGCCGGGGTGAGTGCGCCGCTGAGCGCGAGGCCAACGGTGGCGTTGTCGGCGAGCATCCGCTGTGCGAACAGTTGGCAACCTTCGCGCATCCGGCCCGCGTTGTACGAAAGGAACACCGAATCGAGCAAATCGGCCGCCGTACCGCCACCCGTCACGGCAGGCGGATCGATCCGGTGCTTGCTGATCTTCTTGAGGAAGTCTTTGTTCGCGGCACTGCCAGCGTGGCGATCGTGATGCGCTTTGTGCGGGTGCATGAGTCGGTCCGATGGTGTCGTGTGGCAACGTCCCCGCAGAGCGCAGGGCCTACGGAAACAATATATGAGGGCCAAATCTCGTCGTCAGAATCGACGTAAGTCCGAATTGCGGAAGCTCTCAAACCGTGTTTTCGGGTGTTTTTTCGTCTCAAAATGCCACTTTTTGATCGCAAATCGCTTATCTGTTTCGGCACATTTCGCCGTAAATTGAACTGCTGTCGTG
>JANXNT010001076.1 GCA_025353985.1 Limnoglobus sp. | reverse complement strand
CGCGGGCCAAGCCTTCCTTTAGCATCGAACCGAGGCCACGGAAGAACGTCACGTACTTTTCGTAATCCATGTTCTTAAGGCCATCGAGGCCCGAAAGGACGTTCCGCACGACGTTTTTGCGGATCGTTTCGAGGTGCGGATTTTGCTGAAGCAGTTCGCGGGAGACATTCAGTGGCAAGTCGGCGGCATCGACCACGCCCGATACGAACCGCAAGTACGGCGGCAACAATTCCTCGCACTTGTCCATAATCAGCACACGCTGCACGTATAACCGCAACCCCGCTTTCGGCTCCTGCCAGTCGTACGAAAACGGCTTCTGTGCCGGGATGAAGCAGAGCGCCTTGAACTCGGTGCTGCCTTCGATGCTGAAGTGCAACACCTTCGCCGGTGCGACGTTGTCGCTACTCACTTGCTTGTAGAATTCGTCGTACTCTTCGGGCTTCACTTCGTTTTTCGGACGCAGCCAGATCGCCTTGCGGTTGTTGATCGTTTGCTCGTGCGTTTCGGTTTTTCCTTCGACTTCTTCGGTCGAATCCATTACCACGGGGTGTTCGATGAAGTCCGAGAATTTCCGCACGAGCTGCTTGAGTTTGTACGGGTCGAGGAACATCTGCGCATCTTCCTTGAGCGACAGAATCACTTCGGTGCCGCGCGTCGCTTTCTCGACAGTTTCAATTGTGAAACTACCCTGTCCATCGGATACCCACTTGCTACCCTCGCTCGGGTTGCCGAAGGTGCGGGTGATGACGGTGACGGTGTCGGCGACCATGAACGCCGAGTAAAAGCCGACGCCGAACTGGCCGATTAGCCCTGGCGCATCGGGTTGCTGTTTCTGCTTGATCGCATCGAGGAACGCCTTCGTGCCAGATTTCGCGATGGTGCCGAGGTGGTCGATCACTTGCTCGCGGGACATGCCGATGCCGTTATCCGAGATCGTCAGCGTTTTCGCTTCCTCGTCAGCGGCGATCCGGATCTTCCAATCTTTGTTGTCTTCGAGTTTGTCGTCGTTCGCGAGTGAATCGAACAGACACTTATTGATCGCGTCGCTGGCGTTACTGACGAGTTCGCGGAGGAAAATCTCGCGGTCCGAATACAGCGAGTGCGTGATGAGATGGAGCAGTTGCTTCAACTCGGCCTTAAATTCGAGCGTTTCAGCCATTTTGCGATTCCCGGATGGTCGTTGAGTGCGTTCCGCTAACTGTGTCTGTTTTGTGGAACCGCGAACGTGTGGCCACTATACGGAGGCGAAAACCCAAGGGATTCACTCGAACAACCGCAGTTGTTTGGGGTTATCTTTGTTTTTTGCAGGTTTTCGTGGTGTGCGTGCCAGTTCTTTCTTTCGCGAACCGTGCTTTTGATACACCGCGGGCGTGGCACTTTTGGCTTCGCGGCTCTTGCGGATGCTGTAAAGTGCGTCCTTCATTTTATGCGTGCGCGATGCGAACTCGATCGCCGGTGGCGCGTAGCCTGGCAGTGGGTTGTCGTGATGGTGCAAGATCGCTTCGGGCGGCTGATCGCGGAGTTCGGGCAGCCAGCGTTTGACGAAGCGGCACTCGGCGTCCCAGTCGGCGAGTTGCTTCATCGGGCTGTAGACGCGGATCGCATTCCAGCCGACGACGCCCGCTTGCATTTGTAGCTGGTTCAAGTGAATGCCGGGGTCGTAATCGCGGAAGACACTCGCGAGGTGCGGGTGGATGAACCGCCAATCGAGGTGCAGCGCGTGGCACGCGAAACTGACGGCCATCGCCCGCATCCGGAAGTTTACGAAGCCCGTCGTCGCCAGGCAACGCATGACCGCATCGACGATCGGAAAACCGGTTTGCCCTTCGCACCAAGCGGCAAACAGGCGTTCGTCGTTCTCGTACGGCACATCGCGGTAGGCGGGGTGAATGCTGCGATATTCCAAATCCGGCTCGGATTCGAGTCGTTGCGTGAAGTGGTCCCGCCAGTGCAATCGGCTCGTGAATGCCTCCAAGCTGCGCTTCCACCGGTCGAGATCGGGGTGACACTCGGTTGTCAGTTCGGCGATGCGGTTCCGCGTTTCGTGCCATACGCGGCGCGTGCTCAGCGTCCCCCACGCAAGGTGAACGCTGAGCCGCGAACCCGCCGTGTCGGCGGTATTCGGCGAACTGATGCCACCGCGATACCACTTGCTGCGACGTGCCAAAAAGTCGTTCAGCGTGCGATCCGCATCGGCTTCGGTCACTGATTGCCACTGCGAAACCGTCCGCGGCAACACCGGCACCGGCAGTCGCGTTTCCGCCGCGATTGCTCGAATTTCCGGCGATTGCGGGACGCTCAGCGGCGCGAAGATTGGCGGAACTTGCACGATTCGCGATTGCCACATTTCTTGCAAATGATCGCGATCCACACCCGTTCGGCGAACGCTCGACTGCGGAAATTCGAGGTACGCGATGCCGTGTTCCTTGCACCACGTCGCGACGGCACGATCCCGCGCGAACGTAATGCCGTTGCCGATTTCTTCGTGCGAATAAATGTGCGTGAACGCCACGAGCGTATGGAGTTGCGAGAGGACTTCGACGATTTCTCCGTGGCCGATGTACACATCCGCGAGCATCTTTCGCAGTCGCTGACGCAGGTATGTCACCGCTTGCCATTGGGCGTGATGGTGCATCACGGAATAGTCGGTCGCCGCAATCACCGATGGTTCGAACGCGAACACCGGCAGCACGCACCGATGTGCCGCAAGCGCCGCCGTCAGTGCGGGGTTATCCGCAAAGCGGGCATC
>JANXNT010001068.1 GCA_025353985.1 Limnoglobus sp. | reverse complement strand
CACCTGCCGGCGGGCAAACTCTCGGCGACCGTCGTTTGGCTATTTTTACTGGCCAATGCGCTGGCATTTCTCGGTTCGACCGCGATATTCTATCTGCGCGAACCTTCGAACCCGTGGCCACTGATACTCGCGGTGCCGGTGTTGGTGCTCGTTGCGGGGTATTCGCTGGCGAAGCGGTTCACGGCACTCGCGCACGTTTGGCTCGGCATCGCGCTGATGCTCGCGCCAGTGGCGGCATGGATCGCCGTTCGCGGCCTCATCGAAATGGCGGTGCCGATCGTACTCGGCAGCGCGGTGCTGTTCTGGGTGACGGGCTTCGACATCTTATACGCTTGCCAAGATGCCGATTTCGATGCAAAAGAAGGCCTGCACAGTATCCCCGCGCGGTACGGCGTGCGACGCAGTTTGCGGATCGCGGCGGTGTGCCACGCGGTCATGTTTGGCAAACTCGTTCTGCTGGCGTTCGCCTCGGTTCACCTCGGCACCATATACCGGCTTGGCCTGATTCCGATCGGGATATTGCTCGTTTACGAGCATTTGCTGGTAAAACCCGACGACCTGCACCGCGTCAATCGCGCGTTCTTCCAGGTGAACGGCATCATTAGCATGGGGCTACTTTTGTTGGTGCTGCTACAAGTGCTGGCGAAGTGAATGCGAAACGGTCGATAACCCCACTGGCAACCACACGCAGAGGGTACGATCGTGCGCAATTTCATCGGGCTGTTGGTCGTCGGATTCGTTGCGGGTTCGGCTACTGCGGAGGAAAAGCCGCCGTTTGCCTCGCGGACGACGCAATTCCTAACGACGCCACAACACACGCACGAGGCGAAGGGTGGTTCGGACCGGATCGCGCGTTACGCAATTCCGAGCGTGGAATCGCATGAAGCGGGCGGATATATCGGTGGGGGGCGTGTGTTTCGCAGCAGCGCCGGCGGGCCGAACGAAGGCACCTTCGGCACCGACTACGTCGGCTTCGGCCGTCGCCCGGGCCGCATCTTTCTGGGCTTTTTCGGCGAATCGGCGAAACAACAAGGCTTCCTTCCGAAGTACAATGCCGACGGCCCGCGCGTGAACGACTTCGTGGCCGCCCAGCCGTTCCGCCGTGCTGTGAAGGAAGCCAAAGCCGAGAACGCCGAGAAAGCCGCTGGCAAGAAAGAGTAACCATGCCATTCGAGTTGTTCGCTCAACAAAATCAAGCCGATCAAGACTTCAAGAACGGCGTGCTGATCGGCACTGCCATTGCGATGGTGATCAGCGCGGGCATCCCGATTGTCACGGGGTTAATCAAAGGCCGGGCGTTCATCGGGATCATCGGCGGGTTGATCTCGGGCATTTCCGCGTTATTCCTCGGCTGCCTCCTCGGCCTGCCGATGGCGTGTGTGTTCGTGATCATCATCATGGCAATGGGCGACGGCGACACCGAACCCAGGCGCAAACGCAAGAAACGCCGCCGCCCCATATCCGACGTCTACGACGATGAAGACGACGAACCTCGACGACGACGCTACGACGACGATTTCGGCCGCGGGCCACGCTGATTTTTGGTATTTCGGCGTTTGGACTCGACGTAAGTCACCATTGCGGAAGTTAAAAAACGGTGTTTTTCGTGTTTTTTTCGTCTCAAAATGCCACTTTTTGATCGCAAACAACGATTGCGTTCCGGGCGATTATGCGTTATCTTGTATTCCTGTCAGGATTTACATCGACGTCCCCTCGACAGGCACTCGCCACGAGTAGCGCCTTTTTTGGGTCACTATGCGCCTTTTCTGTGTCATTGCGCGACCTTTCTATGTCACGGCGCGCCTTTTCTGTGTCA
>JANXNT010001042.1 GCA_025353985.1 Limnoglobus sp. | reverse complement strand
TGCCGCATCCCCTTCGAATAGCCTCGAAGTTTGCGGCCCGCCCGGTCAGTCATGACGACGAGTTGCAAGACATCTGCGGTGCGTGCGACGGCGATGCGGTGCGGGAATCCGCAAAGTTTCGCCATCGCGAGCACGAACTCGCGGCCCGTCATGTCTTCGTAAAACGAGTCGATATCGGGGCAGTAGCCAACGAGCTTGCGGGCACGCCAGTCCCACGCATCGACGCCGCGAATCGTCACTTGGCCGAGCGTGGGGCGGATTTGGCCCGTCGCCAACTTCATCAGCGTCGATTTGCCCGCTCCATTCGCGCCGACGAGGCCCGTAATGCCGCCACGCAGTTCGAGCGTCACTTGGTTCAAACTGAGGACGGTGCCATACCATTTCGAGACTTGTTCGAAGAGCAGAAGCGGTGGCCGGTCGTTGGGGACTTGCGGAAGGGCATCGTCATCCAATCGCGGCGAAGGTTCGAGTACCGCGCTGACAGACATAACGCACTCCAGGCACAACGGACATCACTTCCGCAATTGTAGCCATGCCGTGGTCACACCCGCAACTTCGGCGATCTGTTCGCCGGAGCATTGTTCGGGCAAGTCGGACAATTTGTGCCAATGTTTACGATAACCCTCAAAGTCGATGACATCGATTGCGGGGATGCCCGCACGGTTGAGCGCGAGGTGGTCGTCTTGCACTTCGACGCCGCGTTCGAAGACGAACGACTTCGCATTCACCTTCTTGGCTATATCCCAAAACTGCGTCGCGAGTTCGGGGGCCGCCTGCCACGAGTTCATTTCGACGGGGAACTTCGCGCCGGGGTGCGCGAACAAATCGAACAGCACGGCGGCTTCGTAGCGATACTTGCGCGTGGTGCGGGTCTTGGTGTAGGTTTCGGCAAAGTGCTCGGAACCGAAGAAGAACTTGTCGCCACCGCCGAACGTGCCGGTCGTTTCAAAGACGTACTCTTCGCCATCGAACAGCACGAAATCGATGCCGATCTCGGTGGGGAATTCTTTCATTTGGTGTGCGAGTTCCATGAACATCGCGACGCCGGAGGTGCCATCGTTGGCACTGAGGAACGGCTTGCCCCAATTCTGGCGGTTCGGTTCCTCGTGCGCCATCGGTCGCGTGTCGTAATGGCTGCAAAGCATCACGCGCTTCTCCCGTTCGGGGAACCACGACGCGATGAGGTTGACCATCGCCACGCGGTCTTTGCGGCTATATTGCTTCGCGGAGAATTCCTGTTTCACGACCTTCGCGCCGTGTTCTTCGAAATGCTTAATCACGATCTCTTGCTGTTTCGCCATGCCTTCGCTGCCACTGACGCGCGGGCCGATGTCGCAGAGTAACTTGAGATACTGCATCGATCGTTTGGCATCGAAGGGAATCGGTTTCACAGCCACCTCGTTCGGCTTCTCGTTACGCCCCGCCGCAAAACCATCTCGTTTGGCAGGCTTGTCCGGGTCGAACGCGCTCGCATCTGCCCACGGCCGCCACACGAACGCCCCCGTAACGAGCGCCCCAAAGATCATCGCCATCCCTGCCGTACGAATTGTTCGCGACATCGTGATTCCTCCTGAATGTCCATCTTACGGAAGAACAGAGGACGAAGTCCAAGTGACGTGAAGTCGCTTTTGACGGTGTTTTTGGGTGATCTCAGTTCGGGTTCATCAGTTTTGATAAAAGCACAGATGAATCATTTCGATGTGGGAATTCTCGCCATCGAAACCGTTGCGGGTCGTGGTTTTCGGGCCTGTAAGGTCCGTTCATAAAGCCCAGGTCGGAGTGAGCGCAGCGAGCGCAGGCCTGGATCGACTTCGAAAATATCCCCCGTCCTGAAAAGACGGTTCAGACAGGCTCAGTCTGAACGGTCCCTACAGGACCGTAGCCGTTTGCTCATGTTTTCCCAGGCCTTCGCTCGCTTTGCTCGCTACGACCTGGGCTGATAGAACCGGCCCTTCAGGCCGGAAAACCAGTCCTTTCCGAAACGGAGTTAAGCAAGCGAGCAACAGAAATCGGATGAAAGTTTTCTCGGAAATTCGATGGAAAGGCCAACTTCACATCACCTGGGGGCGAAGTCGGCATCAGGCAACCGGGGATTGCTTGAGTATCGACCGGGCTTTGGCTTGAAGAATCGCGATGAAATCGAGCGTCTGCACGTACGTTTCGTATTCGCGACGTTCGCCATCGGTCAACTGGCCTTCGTTGCACTTGCGGGCCAACTTGTCGATACGAGTTTGCGATTTAGCATCGAACCGATAGTCCACAAGTCTGCGGGCCACCTCTGGAGAAAGGAGTTGGCCAAGTGGATCGAGCAATCGATTCAAAACCGGTATGTCGAGAGTCTTCATGGAAACAGTTTACCTCAAAATATCGCGAAAGCCCAGAGACGTCAGTCCCTAGGCTTTCAAATCCCGTTGCGGAAATCCCAGACCCAATCGCCTTCTCGAATGGGATTCAGAATGTAATGGAAAACGCGCAACGGATGTGCCCGTTCGACCACGGGCGTAGCGACGTTATCGCGAATGTTCCGAAAGTACACGCCCCGCGCTTGGCTACCCAAAGCCTACGCGGCGCGGCGAAACGTCGATGCCAATCTCGATGGCGGGTACGCCGTGCCGTTTGATTATCGGGGTCAGGAATGATCGCAACCGTGCGGCGTGGTACTCAAGCGTCGTCGTGGAGAGCCGTACAAGGCGCTGTTAGTCCCACGACGCCCCACCTTCGGGCGAGGGGAAAACTCGCCGCGACTTCAGCGGCCAGAGTCCTTCGCGATTCGATCCAAGTCGAGTGGCGTATTTATCACTACTCCTCGGAAAAATCTCGGAATGCGAGGTACGCATCGTCGATCACCAGCCCGATTTCGCCTTGATGGTCCTCGCCCCCCCATCTTCCGCCGCCGAACGTACAAGCCAATCCATATTCAATCACTGTTGTATTTTATTATCTTCACCGTTTTCCAAACGGAAGTCAAATCAATCTCGGAAAATCATTCTGCTGAACGGCCATCGCCCAAGTTCCCACGGACGGTCGTCCGTGGGCTTTGGTTTGACTCACCCACACGGATTCGCGAAGTCAATAAATTATAGTTTATTTGACGTAAGTCGACTTTTGCACATTGTCACGGACGTACTCAAAAGTGCGCCGAAATGACATAGAAAGTGCGCGCAATGACATAGAAAAGGCGCGCACGGTCGATTTTCGGTCGCTTAGTGACGCAAAAAGGTCGGTACTTACGGCGAGTGTCGAATCGATGGACCTCGACGCAAACCCTGACGAGATCACAGGATACCGCAAAAACCCCCGGAACGCATCCGCAATTTGCGATCAAAAAGTGGCATTTTGAGACGAAAAAACACCCGAAAACACGATTTTTGAGCGTTCGCAATTGTGACTTACGTCGATGACCTTGAACCTTTTTGCATTCTTGCGCATCATAGTTTTGCACAGGCGTGCAGAATTGAGCGTTAGTTTCAAGCTCAGCACCGCGACTGCGAACACAAGTGTGGGTTCGATTCCCACCCCCGCCACTTGCACCCGAAACATGGCGGGGTAGCCCAACGGCAGAGGCAGCTCGCAGCGCACCAGGCTCAGATTGTTCACGCCAAAACTGATTCCACAGCACCGAGGTGTTCGATCGACGTCCGGCTATCAACCAACGATTGCGGGTTCGAATCCCGCCCCCCAGGTTCGCCTGTGCAACATGCTTCTGGGGGTCGCCTAACGGTTAGGCAGTTGGTTTCAGTCTTAGAGCCGGCAACCGGTCACCGCGAACATCGACGTCCTTGAGACGGTGCAGGAACCCCGTGAGGGGTATCCAAACCCGCCCCGGCAAGAGTGCTATCTTGCCGGGGCACTTTTATTGATACGATGGCAGAAGCGGGATCTACCGTCGGCGTTCGTACTGGTTGCCGGGCAGCCTGCGGATCACTTTCTTCAGTTCCAATTGCATCAGATTCCGGTTGAGATCACCGATTGGCAGGCCAAGCGTGCGGGCGAGTTCGTCGGCATGTTTTGCGCCGGTGAGCGCGTCCCAGATTTGCTGCTGTATGCCATCGAGTGTGGCGGCTGGTTTCGCTTCCTCGAACAACGTGGCCGAGGGTGCCGTCTTGCGGGCGCTCGGCTTTTTCGCGATCGGGTCGGGCGGCGCGATCCCGCGAATGTCGTCCAGAATATCGTCCGCATCGCGAACGAGTTTCGCCCCTTTTCGGATCAAATCGAGGCAACCGGCGCTCGATGGACTATCGACTTGCCCCGGCACTGCGAAGACTTCCCGCCCCTGTTCTGCTGCGTGATCGACGGTAATCAGCGCCCCGCTCTTCGCGTTGGCTTCGATGACGACCACGCCCCGGCACAGGCCGCTAATGATGCGATTCCGTGCGGGAAACATCCCCGGTTGCGGTTGCACCGTCATCGGCGTTTCCGTGATGAGACAACCCTGTTTGGCGACGGCATCGGCGAGTTCAGCATGTTCGGGCGGGTAGATTCTCGCCAGACCGCCTGCCAGTACCGCCAGCGTGCGACCCCCGGCATCGAGCGCGCCCTTATGTGCGGCCCCGTCGATGCCACGCGCCAGCCCGGAGATCACCGTCCAACCCGCCCGCGCCAACGAGGCCGCAATGCGCTCGGCGGTTTTCAGCCCGTAGCTGGTGCAAGCCCGCGAACCGACGATTGCAATCGAATTCGAATCGGCAGCGGTAATTTCACCCCGAAAGTAGAGCAACGGTGGCGCGTCGGCAATTTCCGTCAGCCGCAACGGGTAATCGTCGCGGCCAAGAATGACAGCACGCACATTGTGCGCGATCAGCAAGCGTTCTTCGGCATCGATATCGACGTTGCGCAACGACTGCACGAACGACTGTGCGAGTTTGTCGCCGATGAGCGGAATGCGAAGCAATTCGTTCACTGTGGCTCGGCGTGCCGCGGCGGCGGTACCGAAGTGCAACATCAGGGCGGCGGTCAATTTCGGCCCGAGGCCCGGTATGAGTGCCAAAGCGAGGTGGTCGCGAAGATCGGCAGCAGGGGCATCCGGCATGAGACACCGCGATGCGGACGGGAAAATAAGGGCATCCGTGCCAGTTGTCCCTTCCTTAGGTGGGTGAATCTTAGTGTCAGACGGCGAGTTGGCAACAGTGAAAATGAATGCCGCGCGTCTAACCCGCGCAGCGTAAGGAGATAGATCGCAAGAATTCTTTTGGAAGGAGTGTCCGCACACGGGTCGGATTACACGGATTACGACGGGAAATCTACTTCTTCTCTTCCTTCTTTTCCTCGGTCTTGAGGATTTTGCCTTCCGGCGACACTTCGACTTCGAGCGTCTTCTTGTCCGCAGTCACGATCAGCACTTCGTAGTACGCGATCGCTTCTTTGCCGTCAGTCACTTTGGACATCTCTTCGTAAACCTTATACGTCGCCTTCGGGTACTTTTCCTCAAGGGCGGCGGCCACAACCTTCGGTAGGTCTTTCGCGGCAATCACTTTCTCGATCAAGGTGATCTTGCCGTCTGGCGTCAGCATCACGTCGTACTTCGTTTCGCCGTCCTTCAGCGTCACTTCGAACTCGACTTTGTCGCCATCGGTTTCCTTCGCCGCTTCGACCAGTTCCGCCTTCGGGAACCGCTTCTTGACCGTTTCCAACACAGCTTTGGGCAGTTTGTCGAGGGCGATCGGTTCTTCCGCCGCTCGCACGCCACTGGCACAGAACGCCATTGCACAGAGGCAAATCATCAGCATTGCACGCATCGAAAACTCCTTTAACACACGTGGCCATCGCCGCAGGAATGTCCCACATCCTCAGCCACGTGGAGCAATCTAACCGAATGAACGAAAGTTCGCATGAAGACTCGATAAATTCGGCTTTATCTGGGTTCGTTCTGCTCTCGCGGGTGAATCGCGTTGAATCCCTGGGCCTGCTCCGCGATAATGTCCCGACCCGACGATGACCGAGGAGCGTGCGGTGACTAAGCCGATCAATCCGAATTTGAAGATCTTCAGCGGGCGGGCGAATCGCCCCCTGGCCGAGCGGATCGCTCGCAAACTCGGGACCGAACTCGGCCGATTGTTCGTCGACGACTTCCCCGATGGTGAGACGAACGTCCGCATCGACGAAGACGTGCGCGGTCGCGATGTCTTCATCGTGCAGCCGACGTGTGCGCCCGTAAACCACAATTTACTCGAATTACTCGTGATCCTCGATGCGTTCAAACGCGCCAGCCCGTTCCGCATTACTGCAGTGCTGCCGTATTATGCCTACGCCCGCCAAGACCGTAAAGACACGAGCCGCGTGCCGATCACGGCGAAGCTCGTCGCAGACATGGTCACCGCTGCCGGAGCACACCGCGTGCTGTGTTTGGACCTACACACCGCACAAATCCAAGGCTTTTTCAACATCCCCGTCGATCACTTGTACGCCTGGCGCGAGATCGTTGGCTTCGTTCGCAACTTGAAAGTGCCACAAGAAGACCTCGTCATTTTGTCGTCGGATGAAGGCGCGATCAAGAAGGCGCTGATGTACCAAAAGAAGCTCGGCGGGCAAATTGCCGTCGTCGACAAACGCCGGTCGAGCGCAACCAAAACCGAACAAGCGCACATCGTCGGCGCGTCGGTCGATGGCAAGACGGTTTGCATTTTCGACGACATGATCTCCACGGGCGGTACGATCGTCGGTGCGGCGCGTGCAGCGAAGCTGAACGGCGCGACGAAGATTTACGTACTCGCCACGCACGGCGTCTTGTGCGATCGCGCCGTCGATAAACTTCGCGAAGCCCCCGTCGAAAAGATCGTCGTCACCGATTCGATCCCAATCCCCGACGAGAAACGTGCCCGATTACCGAATCTCGAAGTGATTTCCGTCGACGAACTACTTTCGGATGCGATTCGGCGAATCCACGGCAACGAATCGCTGAGCGTGCTATTCAGCGACGATGCCACGCCGCCACCCCCCGCCCGACCCGTTTAATCTTCTATTCGGTGGTGCGATGCCGACCATCACAATCACGTGCCCGACTTGCACCACGAAGCTCGAAATCGATGCGAAGTATCGCAACGAGGAAGTCGAGTGTGGGAACTGCCAGCAAGTGTTTGTCGCGAAGTCGAAGGGCGAATCGAGGCGCAACGAGGAGGCGTTAGAGGTTGTGCCGGCACCGAAGCGCAAGAACCGCTTTCGCAAAGAACGAACCAAAGACGACTACGACGATGAGGATGACGACGACGATTACGAGGAAGAACGACCGCGCCGACGCAGTCGCTATCGAAGGCAAGGTTCGCACGATTACATACCGAAGTCGCGCCTCGCTTACATCTTACTCGCGCTGTTTCTCGGCACACTTGGCGTCCACAACTTCTACGTGGGCCGCACCGGAGCCGGCGTAGCGCAACTCATGATTACGATCTTTTCGATCCCTTTGATGTGCGCAGTCGTCGGCTTCGCCACGATTTTAATCCCGGTTGTCTGGTCGCTCGTCGAGATCGTCGCAGTCGATCGCGATGGCGATGGCTACCCTTTGTCATAACGTTCTCAGTCGTGCGAATTCTGTACGAACGCGCACGGTCCTTGCTTCGTGCGGGCGGTTTGCGCAATAATACACGTACCTCCCTGGCAATCCGCTTCGATTAAGGAACATTCACCATGATGGTTCGTTTTGCGTGTCTTGCAGTGGCGGCCTTGGTTACACTGCCGTTTTCCACCCGTGCGGCGGAGCTGGACCCCGCTGTTGCGCGCATTCAGAAGGATCTCTTTTACCTCGCCGGTGAAGAGTGCAACGGGCGGGGCGTCGGCTCGGAGGGAATCGATCGGGCGGCGGCGCACATCGCGAAATCGTTCGAGGCGAGCGGGCTGCAGCCCGCTATGAAGGATGGC
>JANXNT010000554.1 GCA_025353985.1 Limnoglobus sp. | reverse complement strand
TCGAAGAGCGAATTCCGCTGAAATGGTACGATGGCCAATCGCCCGGCCAGGGTTCGCGACGGCTGGTGTTGCGGCAAGTCGTCGAGAATGCGGGGACGAACGAGCGGATTCACGACGCGCTGAACGGGTCGACGGAAAAATTCGCGAGGTAGCGAAGGTGCAACGGGTCGCCGAGTAACAGCGGGCCGGTCGGCTTGAGTTTCGCGACGAGGCGTTGCCGACGAGCCGCACAACCTTCTGCAGTCAGCATGAAACCACCCTCGCGAACGTTCCGAAAATGCCAGTCTGGCGTTTAACATATCAGAACAGCACGGGTTATGGAACGTGGGCGAATCGCGGTTTCGCAGGTAGATTCATTCCGTAGATCAATGCAGTCCCTCACCCCACGTGTCGTTGTGAACCCGACCTTGCTCGACAAACGCGAAGTTCGCATTCAACGGATGTTTGGACAGATCGCGCCGTGGTACGATTTTCTCAACCACTTCCTCAGTCTGAACATCGATCGACGTTGGCGCACGAAAACGGCGAAGCTCGTACCCGCGAACGGGCGGGGGCCGATACTCGATCTGTGTACCGGCACCGGCGATTTGGCGATGACGTACGACAAAGCGTGCCACGGGAAAGCGACGATTATCGGTGCGGATTTCTGCCACGAAATGCTTGTACGGGCCATCGATAAAAGCCGACGGGCTGGCAGTGAAGGGCGGATCGCGTACATCGAAGCCGATGCGCAACTGCTGCCGTTCCCGGACGATCATTTTCAAATCGTCACGGTGTCGTTCGGGTTGCGGAATGTGACCGACCCGGACAAAGGGCTGGCCGAGATGGTTCGCGTGGCGCAACCCGGTGGCCGCGTGGCGGTGCTCGAATTCTCGAAGCCGACGAACCGCTATTTCCGCAAACTGTACCTGTGGTATTTCCGAAATGTACTCCCGCGAATCGGGCAGTTGCTGTCGCGGAGCAAGGAAAGCGCGTACCAGTATCTGCCCGCGAGCGTGTTGCAATTCCCCGATGGCGAGGCGATGGCACAGAAGATGCGCGACTGCGGTTTGACCGCCGTTACGTACTATCCATTCACTTTTGGCATAGCGACCCTATATGTTGGTGAGAAGCCACCGGCGGCGACGGCATAATCTCACGGCATCGGAATCGCGCGATGACACAGACCAGTTCTTCCCCGCACCTGCTCATTCGTGCCGCCCGTGGCGAACGGGTCGAACGGCCACCCGTCTGGGCGATGCGACAAGCCGGACGTTGGGATCCGGAGTTTCAGAAAATCCGCACTGGGCTGTCGTTCTACGAGTTCTCCGAGAACGTCGAAAAGTCGGTGCAAGCGTCACTTTGCCCGCGTCGTTTCGGCGTCGATGGGATCATCCTCTTCTACGACATCACGACGCTGCCCGTGTCGATGGGGCTGCCGTTCGAATTAAAAAAGGACATCGGCCCCGTGCCGAATCGTCCGATCCGCACGATGGCGGACCTGCAATCGCTTAACGCGAATCCGCCACCTGAAAGCTACGACCACATTCGCCAACTGCTTCGCCGCGTGAAAGAGGAACTGCGCGGCGAACTCCCCGTGATCGTGTTCGCGGGTTCGCCGTTCACCGTGGCCACGTACTGCATCGGCACGGGAAAGGACGTCGACGCAACTCGCCGTTTCGCTGCCGAACATCCCGACGTTTGGCGTGGTTTACTCGACATACTGAGTCACGCCACGGGTGGCTTCTTGCGCACGTTGATCGCGGAAGGTGCGGACCTTTACCAACTCTTCGATTCGTGGGCGGGGATGCTAACCGAAGCCGAATACGACGAATGGGCACAGCCGTACCACACGCAAATTCTGGCTTCGGCCCCGGGTGTGCCGCGAATATTATTCGTGAAAGACTGCCCGTATCTGGCGAAGATGGCCACCACGGGTGCCGAGATTATTAGCCTGAGTAGCCATCACGATCTCGCCGCAGCACGGCGCGATTATCCGCACCTCGTGTTCCAAGGAAACGTCAGCGAGAAGACGCTCCGCACCGGCACCGTAGCCGAAGTCGAAGCTGCTGTCGTCGCGTGTCTGAAGGCGGGCGACGGGCAGAAGCACATCGTCAACCTCGGGCACGGCGTCGGCAAGGAAACCCCCGTCGCGAACTTTGAAGCCTACATTCGCGCAGCGAAACGCGGAGTGTCGAGTGGAGAGTGAACGGGACGTCACTTCGCGTCTTTAGCGCAGCGGAAGCCGGTGTGGCAGGCGCTGCTATCGGTGGGGTTTTTGTCGCGTGCGCCGGGGACGTAGCGTTTGCAATAATCGTCCGAGCACAAGTACGAGCCGCCGCGACGTACCTTTTGCGGTTGATAGCCCAACATGTCGCCGGTTTCGGGGCCTTGTGGGTTTTTGCTGGCCCCACTCGAATCGTAATAGTCTCGCTGATACCAATCGTGGCACCATTCCCAGGCGTTGCCGCTCATGTCGTAGAGGCCATAACCGTTCGCGGGAAACGTGCCGACTGGCGAAGTGGCGGTAAAGCCATCGAGTGCGTTGTCGTGTGATGGAAATTCGCCCTGAAAGGTGTTTGCGAAGTAACGGCCATCCGCGCCTTGTGGCGTACTTCCCCAGGTAAATGGCTGTTCCGCCAGTCCACCCCGTGCGGCGCGTTCCCACTCGGCTTCGGTCGGCAAACGCTTCCCCACCCACTTCGTATACGCGATCGCATCGTCCCAGGCGATGTGGACGACGGGGTGGTTCTCGCGGCCGGCAATCGTGCTGCCCGGCCCTTCGGGTTGCTTCCAGTACGCGCCGAATTTCGCTTCCCACCACGGGCGATTGGCACTGTTCTCGGCGTCTGCATCGCAGCGTTTCGCATCGCACACGCACGTTTTGAACACCGCCGAAAATGCCACCAGCTTCGATTCGGGAACATCGGGAAACTGCTCCTTCGTCGGCGTGCGTTCGGCAATCGTGATGTATTTTGTCGCGGCCGCGAACTTGGCGAACTCGGCGTTCGTCACTTCGTGCGTATCGATCCAGAACCCGCGCACGCCGACTTTGTGTGGCGGGGCGTCGGCTTCCTGCACGTTGGCATCGCCCATGATGAACCAGCCACCGGGAATCCACGCCATGCCATCGGGTGCGGGGCCAGGCGCGGGAAGCGTGGCGAAGTTGTCGCTCGTCGATTTGTTCACCGAGCGGAGGAAAAACAGACCCATGACGAGAATCATCATCGTCAATGGCAGCAGCCAGAATGCTTTTGCGGGCATCGATTCCTCAATCCGTCGGTAACTGATAAAACAGCATCGCAAGAAACTTACGCGACGGCGGCCGAACGACTATGAGCATTCACGCCAAGAATATCACGAAACGCTTCGGGAACAATCTGGTTCTCGACGATGTCACCGTGGAAGCACCGAGCGGTTCGCTGGTCGCGCTGCTGGGGCCATCGGGTTCGGGCAAAACCACGATGTTGCGGATCATCGCGGGCCTCGAAGTCCCCGATGCGGGTTCGGTGCAATTTTCAGACGACGACATTACCGATCACTCCGCACGCGACCGCAACGTCGGTTTCGTCTTCCAACATTATGCACTTTTCAAGCACATGACGGTTTACGAAAACGTCGCGTTCCCGTTGCGCGTGCGATTCTGGAAGGAAGATCGGATCGCGTCGCGGGTTCACGAACTGCTGAAACTCGTGCGGCTCGACGAAATGGCGGCCCGCTATCCGTCGCAACTCTCCGGCGGGCAGAAACAGCGGATCGCGCTGATTCGTGCGCTCGCCGCCGAACCGAAAGTGATCTTGCTCGACGAGCCGTTCGGCGCGCTCGATGCGAAAGTGCGCGAGGAACTGCGAACGTGGTTGCGGAAGTTTCACAATGAATTTCACGTGACGAGTATCTTCGTGACGCACGATCAAGCGGAGGCGTTCGAAGTTGCGGACCGCATCGTGATTATGAACAAAGGCCGCATCGAACAAACGGGGACACCCTCGCAGATTTTCGAGCACCCCGCGAACGCCTTCGTGATGGACTTCCTCGGCAACGTGAACGTGCTACCGGTGCGTCTGGAAGGCGGGCGGGCGTTGCTCGGGAACATCGAGATGCCGATCGCGCAAGGTTCGGTCGTGCAATCGGCCACGGGCAAAACCGATGCCTACGTTCGCCCGCACGAACTCGATTTGAGCCTATCGACCGACGGTGCGAATTTCCTGAAAGTCGAAGTCGCGCACATCAACCCCGCCGGTTCCGTTGTGAAAGTGCGAGTGATCGCCAAAGAATTCGGCTTAATGTTAAACATCGACATGACGCCCGACCGCCACAAGCAACTCGACATTCGCGTCGGCCAGATGGTCTACGTTTCGCCGAAATCGGCGAAGCTATTCAACGTGCCCTCCGAGCCAATCGATTACGCGATTTAGGATCTCGTTTCGCCGTGCCGCAAAATTAGCCGCGACGCGCAGGCTTTGCGAAGCGGAGCGAGTGGATTTCACCCATCACTAATACTGCGTGCCGTCCACGCGCTCCGCTCCGAAGTCTCCGCGGCGCGGCTAAACGAAAATTTGAATCACTGATCTCATGTGATTAACGATTGATCTTGAGTTCCGGGAGTGCG
>JANXNT010000550.1 GCA_025353985.1 Limnoglobus sp. | reverse complement strand
GCGATGGATGCCACTACGGGCGTGAAGTACACCTGCCCGATGCACCCCGAAGTCGAGAAAATCGGCCCCGGCCCCTGCCCGAAATGCGGCATGGCACTCGAACCCACCGCAGCGACGCTCGACGACACGCCGGACCCGGAGCAACGCGATTTCACCTGGCGGTTGCGCCTCGGCACGATACTCGGCGGACCGCTGTTGATCCTCGCAATGGCCGATATGTTCTTGCCGAACATGCCGATCCGCCACGCGCTCGGCAGCACGATTTTCACTATTCTCCAAGCGATTCTGGCGATACCGACCGTCACAATTGCCGGGTGGCCGTTGTTCGTGCGGGCATGGCAATCGTTCGTCAATCGTTCGCCGAACATGTTCACGCTCATCGGACTCGGCCTCGTGGCGGCACTCGCGTTCAGTGTGGCTACGCTCGTCGATTTTCTGATTCTGCCGATCTTCCCCGATGGTTTCCGGATGCACGATGGCAGTGTCGAACCGTATTGGGAAAGCGCCGTCGCCATCGTGTTGCTGGTGCTTTTAGGCCAACTGATGGAACTGCGGGCGCGACACCGAACGGGCGAAGCGGTGCGGCAACTGCTGCGGCTGACGCCACAAACCGCGACGGTGATTTTGCCCAACGGCAAGGAACTGACACTCCCCGTCGATCTCATTCACGTGGGGGATCGCGTGCGGATTCGCCCCGGCGAACGCATCCCCATCGACGGCACGATCACCGAAGGTTCGACCGACGCCGACGAATCGATGCTGACCGGCGAACCGCTGCCCGTATCGAAAACCGTCCGCGATCCGGTACGGGCGGGAACGATGAACGGCACCGGCCCGATCGTCGCCGAAGTCACGGTGTCGAGCGGTGACACCGCACTGTCACGCATCGTTCGCCTCGTCGGCGAAGCGCAACGCAGCCGGATGCCGATCCAGACGCTCGTCGACAAAGTCTCGGCGATATTCGTACCGGCAGTCGTGTGTATTGCGGTCGTGTCGTTTATCGCGTGGACGCTTGCGGGCCAGCTTGCGATGGCGGTCGTCTGTGCGGTGTCGGTGTTAATTGTTGCGTGCCCGTGCGCGCTCGGATTGGCCGCGCCGATGGCGGTGATCGTCGGCATCGGGTCGAGCGCACGACGCGGAATTTTGTTCCGCGACGCGGCCGCACTCCAACGGTTGAGCGCCGTCGATGCGTTCCTGTTCGACAAAACCGGCACGCTGACGCAAGGCAAACCCGAAGTCGAATCGATCGCACTTACATCGCCATTTTCCGACGAAAACGAACTGCTCGCACTTGCGGCGAGTATCGAGCGAGGCAGCGAACACCCGCTCGGGCAGGCGATCGTTCGCGCGGCGGAGAAGCGTGGCGTGGCGATCCCACACACCACCGACGTTCGCGCAGAACCGGGGCGTGGCATTCGCGGGAACCTCGCAGGCGCGAACATCGCCGTGGGGAATTCGGCGTACGTGAACGCGGTCGGCGATGCGGTCATACGCAAGGCGCAGACGGTACTTTACGTGGCCCGCGACGGTACGATTCTCGGCACGATTGCAGTCGGCGATACGATTCGCCCCGAAGCGAAAACGGTAGTGGCCGAACTGCAAGCCGCCGGGTTGCACCTCGCGATGCTCACCGGTGACGCCCTGCTGTCAGCGGAGAAAATCGCCGCGGAGATAGGCATTTCCGAAGTGATGGCGGATGTTCTGCCAGCGGACAAACACGCCGCCATCGTCGGCTGGAAAGCGGCAGGCCGCACGGTCGCGATGGTCGGCGACGGCATCAACGACGCGCCCGCGCTCGCCGCCGCCGATGTCGGTATCGCGATGGGCACCGGCACCGATGTCGCCATCGCCGCCGCCGCAATCACGCTCGTTCGCCCAGACTTACGGCTCGTCGTCGTGGCCCGCGAACGCAGCCGCGCCACCATGCGAACGATCCGCCAAAATTTAATATTGGCGTTCGCATACAACATCATCGCGGTGCCGATCGCAGCCGGCGTGCTAGTGCCGTTCAGCGGTGGCTTCCTCGCCCCCGTCTGGGCCGCCGTCGCAATGAGCGTCAGCAGCCTCGCCGTCGTATTAAACTCGCTGCGGCTCGGGCGCTAACAACGGGAAGATATGAGGCACCCCATGCGTTCGGGAAATCGCTTTGTCATCGCGCTGGTTGTCGTGCCGTTCGTTGGCCTCGTTGCGCTCTGGTTCGTTGCGGATCGCCTCTTCGATGTTCGCACGGTGCCGCCGCGGTTGCCGACGGGCGAACCGGTCGAGCGCGACGTTGCTACCCGCGAGGCATTTCGCAAAAATACTCGTGCGCCGAACGGTGAGGAATTCGAGCCGCTGTTTGCCAAACTCGGTGAACTCGAGCGAGAGAAAAAGGGAAGCGATTGGGCCGAGTGCTTCGATGTGGACCGGATGGCCACGGAAATTGCGAATGCCGATCTCGGTGAAACGCACCGCGGCCACGACAGCACGACACTGACGCCGAAAGTGCGCAACGCCCTGAAAAAGCTGGGCGAAAATGGCGGGCTGGCACTCGCCGGAAAGATGCGGGTGTTGAAAGTCGCGTCCATTTCCGGTGCGGATGGGATCGTCTGTTCGCGGCTCGACACGCCGACCGTATCGGTGCCGTACCGTTGGTGGATCTCGCGCTTCGATGGTGGCTGGCTGATTACCGATGTCGAAGATTTGCGAATGGGACTACGGTTGAGCGACCAACTCGCGCAGCTCGTTGCACACCCGAGCGATGTGGAAGGAACGAAGTCGCAGACGAAGGCACTCCTCGCCGTGCGGGCCGCGATGGCGGCCGCAAATGAGGGGAATTTCGCTTCGGTCGAACGTGAACTGAGCGCGGCACGCACGGTGCCGTTGCCGCGTGGCCACCGGGTGGTGGTTGCGATCCTGGAAGCCTCGCTTGCGCTAACTCGCGGTCAGCCGAACGATGCGCTTCGGCTCGCAAATGAGGCTGCCAAGATACGCCCGAGTACACCCGCCATCCACCTCGTTCGTGCGTCCGCGCACTTGCAACTGAAAGCGAACACTGAGGCGATTCGCGCTGCCGAAGACTACGAACGTGA
>JANXNT010000998.1 GCA_025353985.1 Limnoglobus sp. | reverse complement strand
GCGCTGATCGGGATTGCGACACCCGATTTGATGCCCAGCCGCATCGCGATGGAGCGACGTGGGCAATCCGAAATCTGACCCAGATCTGGCGTGTAAAAGACATCGCGGCTGCTCCAACATCTCCCGTTCAGACCATCGCCTTCGCGAACCACAGTCTCGCGCGTCGTTCGACGAAACTCGTCGTTCACTGTTCCGGACTCATGTACGAATCGAAGCACACTTTCCTTTGCATCGATCGACCAATAGGAGCCGTAACTCCAGTGGTATGCGCTCCGAATCGTTTCGAGTGTGCTGCGAATCGCTTCGTCGATTGTCCTGGCCCGTGAGACGGCTTCGAGCAAGAGGCCGAGTACGATGATGTCTTCGCTTGCTTCAATTGCGATTTTCTGTGCGGCGGCAACATCCTTCCAGTCGACGCGATCCTTACCGATTACATGGCGAATGCTGCCGATGGCGCTGTTCGCAGCGGTGGCCATGCGGCCGATTTCGTCCTTCGTTTCCACCGGTGCGCGAGCGGTGAGGTCGCCGTCTGCGAACTGTTGGAGCACGTCCGCCGTCTGCACCATCGGCTTCGCAATGAGCGACGCTTGCCAGAACGAAACGAGAAACACGATGACGATTGCGATGGCCGCCATGCCGATCATGTTCATGCGTACGGCATCGTTTGCAGTGAACGCTTCCCGCGTTTCCTGGCGAACGAGAACTGTCCAACCGTTACCCTTGTAAGTCGAGTAACCCTGCGATGCGGCGTAGCCGTTGATCAGTTCGATGTTCTTTCGCTTGTGCCGTTCGACCGTGAATCCTTTGCCACCGGCCGTGCCCAACTTGGCGGCTTCGACTCCCAAATCTGCCAAGTTCAACGATAAGACCGCCTTCGGGTCGTAATCGTCGAGGACGAGTCCCGCCTTGGAAACCAGCTGCGTTTCGTAGTTTTGATTCGCGACTACGGCTTCTTCCCGCACGGTTTTCAGGGTTGACGTCACTGCACGATCCCACGATACGCGCGACGACCAAACTCTAACGATCTTGCCTTTGTCATCGTAAATCGGTGCGGCAAACGTCAGCGATAAACCCCGCGTGTGATAGACCTCCGCAACCAGTTTGTCTTCGTTAACGTCCTGATCGAACGAGTCGCCCGGTTTGACTTGACCGCTAATACAATCGCGAAACCATGCCTCGTCCGAGACGTTACGACCAATGAGCGATTTCGTCGAAATTGGCTTGCCACGATGGTCGATCGTGTTCGCCGCGAGGATGCGACCATTCGCATCGGCGACGAATAGGAGATCGTAAAATCCGTACGCCGTCATGTAATAATCGGCGGCCTTTGCGACTTCCTCTGGTTCGCCGCGCGACATCGGATTGAATGCAAACGCCTGGGCATCGCCGTAGCGTTCGAAGAGTAATCGGTCGAGTTGCGTGGCTGTCGCTTCCGCGCGATTCTGAAGATTCACACCGGCACGTTCGCGAGTATCGGATCGACTCTGTAAGTCGGCTACGATTCCGCTGGCAAGCAGCGGTAAGGCTGCCAAAAGCACGAAAAGCAGCGTTAATTTCGTGCGTAAGCGACGAAACGGTAACCGAGGCAACGATAGCATTTTCAGAAACTCCAGAACGAATATTAAATTGTGGGCGTGCCGCACGTTACCGTTTTGGCCACATCCAACACGTGAATGAGAGTGTTCGGTTGTTTGTAAGCCCCGCAGATGAGATCGCGTGCAGGCCCGCGAACCGTGTGTGGTAGTGGCTCGAATTCTTCATTTGCTAAGTCGAGTACATCGCCGATTTCATCGACGAGTAACGCCTTCGGACCGTCGCTTGTGCGGACGACGACATTCATCGGTCGGCACCCTTCCGCACGCGGTGGCAGTTCGAGCCGCGTGCGCAAATCGATCGCCGGCACGATCTGCCCGCGCAGGTTGATAAGGCCGAAAACCGCCTTTGGGGCCAGCGGAACGCGCGTAATATCGTGGGAGCGAAGTACCTCTTGCACGTCGTCCACGGGGACCGCAAACCAGCGTCGGTCGAGCAAAAACGTACATAACTGACAAGTGGCTGACATTAGGCGTGACTCCCGCATTCGAGTAAGGCGGAGACGTCGATAATCTCAGTGATACGCTGTTGAATGACCGCAGTACCGAGGACGCCGGGCCGCATGGCCGTTGGCCGCAGTTCCACGCACACTTCGACGATGTCGATGATGCGATCCGCCACGAGGCCGATGAGCCGTCCGGCGACGGAGTACACCGCCACAGCCAAATCGGCGTCAGGTTTAGCCGTGGAAACTCCATTCAAAAGTTGTGCGAACCGAACGAGTGGCAGGATTTCGCCGCGGTACTGAACCACTTCCGATTCACCAGCGCGTTCGATTCGTTTCGCCGAAATTTCTTCTAGCCGCGCGATGTCTCGCATCGGTATCGCGAGGCGACGATCACCCATTCCAAGTACGAGCAATGTCTGCATATTAGTGGTTGTGGACACCGTAGAATTCGAGGTCGCAGTGATCTCGTGAAGTCCGGCCCGCGTCGATAGGCCGACGACATCGAGAATGAGTGACACCCGGCCGTCACCGAGGATTGTCGCCCCTGCATAAATGCCGAGCGCCTTCAAATCTGGGCCGAGTGGCTTCACGACGATTTCTTGCGAATCGGAGACGCCATCGACGACTAATCCGAACCGACGACCGTCGGCTTGCAACACGGCGATGTACGCCGTTTCCGCTTTGTTTTCAGTGAGTTCGAGTTGTTCGCGTAGGAAC
>JANXNT010000995.1 GCA_025353985.1 Limnoglobus sp. | reverse complement strand
TGACGAGGTGATGTGCCGTCACTTTCAGTTCGCGATGCGGTTCTTGCACCGTGAAGTACGTCGCGATGTTTCCGAAATAATCGAGCCGATCCACGGTGACGGCCGGTTCCGGATCGACGCGAATCTCCGACGATTCGCACGATTGTCGGTCGTCGTCGCACGGCGTCAGGTGCGCGATGTTCTGGCAAAGCGACACCGCCTCGACGTACTCGTACTTCGTAATGTGCTGAATGCGGTACGTCATCATGGTTTGCGTGAGGTGTTGAATTGCAAGAAATCACCCGCGAGGTGTCGCGACGTTTGCAGGTGGCTGAGGTACTTCAGCGTGATCGTGTCGGACAATATCGGCAAGTCGGTTTTCAGTTGTTCGAGTAATGCCACGAGTGCCGGTCGGGACCGTTGATGCACCTTTGAGAGCTTACTGACGTCGGCGAGTTGCACCGCCGAGAACGCCGTGAGCGCAAGGCGTTGATCGATGCCGCGACTGCCAACCGGCGTCGGCCGCGGCAAGCGATCAACGTCTTCAACGATTGCGGAAAGTTGCGTGGCGAGCGAACGCGGGTTCGTTTCATCGCACACCAGCAAGTCCAAAACGCCCTCGATGCGCAGGCTGCCTAGATAGCGACGGCGGTATGTCATACCACTGTCAGCGACTTCGAGCACGGCATCGAGGACCGGCCCTTCTTGCGGCGTCGCGACCAACAGGGTGCCGCGTAACAGGCTCACCATGTTGACGGCGCGTTCGAGTTTCCGGCCAATATTCAGGAACCGCCACCCTTCGCCGCGCGTCATGCTTTCGACCACCAAGCCGCTAAATGCCGCGAGTGTGATGACCGAGCGGTTCAATAATTCGAGAACTTCGCCGAGTGTGAGTTCTTCGGTTTCTGGCCGCCGCGTGTACTCATTTAATCCGTTGACGATCCGCCACATGTCGACCGAAATGCGGTCACGGACCATCCCGGCCACGCGCAGGAATGCTTCGAGCACACTGGCGAGGCTGCCCGCTTTCGTGTGGTCGAACACCAGCGAAAGCACCTCGGGGTCGGGGTCGGTCAGGCGGACGGCGGCCCCTTCGCCGATGAATCCGGGGAGCGTGTCGGTCTGGAATGTCAGTGCCCGAAGCAGTGCTGGCAGTTCGGGCACGTCGGCCAATCCGGACTTGTCCGCAAGCCGTGCGACGACGGCACGCAATAATCGCGTCGTACCTTCGGCGCGTTCGGCATAGCGCCCGAGCCAGAAGAGATTGTCTGCCACGCGGCTCGGCAGATCGCCACCAGCGCGTGTCAATTCGATCGGCATCGCGCCTTGCGGCAACATGCTGAAACTGCTTACGGGACTACTCGAAAGGATCCACGTGTCTTTGCTGCCGCCGCCGCGCTGCATCGAAACGATCGGCGTGTCGGCACTCGAACTCACGCGCGTCAAACCGCCAGGCATCACACTGAAGGTATCGCCGTCGGCGGCCAGATACGTCCGCATCACCATCTTTCGCGGGACGAGAGTTTCGCCGACGAGTACTGGCGTGGTGGATAAGTTCACTCGCTCCAAACCGACGTAGTCGCGGGGCTTCGCTTGGATGCGTGCGATCAGCTTTGCACGCTCTTCAACGGCTAAATCTTCGCAGAAGATCGGGTCCATCCGTGCTGTGGGGAACGCCGGTTTGATCGCCATCGTTTCGAGGTTCGCGAGCACGTGGCTCAACGAACTCGCCTCGCCGCACCACCACGTCATCACCGAAGGGATGCGTAGTTCTTCGCCCAGCAATTCGCGGCACAATCGCGGCAAAAACGCGAGTAACGCAGGCGTTTCCAACACGCCGGTGCCGAGTGCATTCGCGACGGCAACGGTACCCGCGCGTACGGCTTGCACGAGGCCGGGGACGCCGAGGAACGAATCTGGACGCAATTCGAGCGGGTCGCAGAAGTCGTCGTCGAGGCGGCGGAAAATGACATCGACCGGTTGCAGTCCACCGAGGACTTTCAGGAACACGCGGTTGTCGCGCACTGTCAGATCGCCACCTTCGACGAGCGTATAGCCGAGGTAGCGCGCGAGGTACGCATGTTCGAAGTACGTCTCGTTATACGGCCCCGGCGTCAGCAGAACCGTACGCGGGTTGTCCTTATTTCGCGGCGCGATCGAGTTCAGCGTTTCGCGTAACGATCGAAAGAAAGTCGCAAGGCGTTGCACGCGACAGTCGCGGAAGGCTTCGGGTAACGCACGCGAAAGGACGATGCGATTTTCGAGCGTGTAACCCGCACCGGACGGGGCTTGCGTGCGGTCGCTTAGCACGCGGAAGTTCCCATCGCCATCGCGGCCGAGGTTCGCAGCGTAAAGGTGCAAGTGGCGATTCGCCGGTAGCGGCACGCCTTGGCATGGCCGCAAGAATCCGGGGTTCGCGAACAGTAGTTCGGGGGGAATCATGCCCGAGTGAATCAGCTTTTGTTCGCCGTAGAGATCGGCGCAAATCGTCTCAAGGAGTTTCGCACGCTGGATCAAACCGACTTCGAGAAGTATCGATTCGTGCTGCGAAATTAGCAGCGGAATCGGGTCGAGCTGCCAGGGGCGCGTCATCCCGTGCGGATCGCCGTAAACGTTGTACGTGACGCCATTTTCGCGAATGAGGTGCTGCGCGTCGCGCCAGCGACGTGTGAGATCTTCGGAACCGAGTTCTTCAGTGGCACGAAAATACGCTTCCCAATGCGGCCGGATTTTACCGTACGCATCGACGGCTTCATCGATCGCGCTGGCCGAAGACACATACGAAAGCGAAGCCGACGTCGCATCGGATACGATGCGACTCGACGATTGCGATTGGCTCTGGGACTGACTCGGGAAGAGGTTCGTCGTCAGGGAAGATACCTCCTATATTCGTGGGCACGTTTTTAACGGGCTTTTGACAATTCTGGCGTTCGCGATGAAATCAGGCGGTTCGTCAGCGTGGGCGTTCCGGTTGTGGCGGCGGGCGGTTCCGGGCGACGCAAATCGAGCGTGTACGGAAACTCCGCGTTCACTTCGGCGGGCGGAATCGCGATCGGCCCCGGTGTGTGGCCGAACCCGAAGAAGCGCGACAATCGCCGTCCCTCGGCTTCGCGTCCGTTAATCGGGAACCGCTCGTGTGCCCGGCCGCCGGGGTGCGATACGTGGTACGTGCAACCGCCGACGCTGAGATCGTTCCACTGGTCGAGGATATCGAAAACGAGCGGCGAGTGAACGGGAATGTTCGGGTGCAAACAACCCGGTGGCTGCCAGGCGCGATAGCGAACCCCCGCGATGAATTCGCCGTGTGTCCCGGTCGGGTGCAGCGGAATCCGCCTGCCATTACAGGTGAGAAGATGCCGACTATCGGTGAGGCCACGCACTTTCACCTGCATCCGTTCGAGCGAAGAATCGACGTACCGCACCGCACCGCCGCCGCCGCTTTCTTCGCCCAGCACGTGCCACGGTTCGATTGCTTGCCGCAACTCGATGTGAACGCCGCGATGCGAAACATCGCCGAGATGCGGGAAGCGGAACTCGTGCTGCGCCGCGAACCACGACGGGTCGAACGCATAGCCCGCACCGCGAATTTCATCGAGCGCGTCGTTGAAATCTTGATTGACGAAGTACGGCAACATGAACCGATCGTGCAGTTGCGTACCCCAACGCACGAGTTTGTGAGCGTATGGCTTCTTCCAAAACCACGACACGAGCGAACGTAGGAAGAGTTGCTGCACGAGGCTCATCCGTGCGTGCGGTGGCATCTCGAACGAACGCAGTTCGAGCAAGCCGCGTCGGCCTTCGGCGGTGTCCGGAGAGAAGAGTTTGTCGATGCAAAACTCGGTGCGGTGCGTGTTCCCCGTGCAATCGACGAGCAGGTGCCGGAACAGCCGATCGACGAGCCACGCGGGTGGCGTCTGCCCGTTGTGCGGTAGCTGGCTACACGCGATTTCGAGTTCGTAAAGCGCATCGTGCCGGGCTTCATCGACGCGCGGATGTTGGCTCGTCGGGCCGACGAACATGCCGCTAAACAAGTACGAAAGCGACGGGTGATTGTTCCAGAACGTGACGAGGCTTTTCAGCACATCAGGTTTACGCAGTAGCGGGCTGTCCGCCGGCGTCGGTCCGCCGATGACGATGTGATTACCGCCACCGGTGCCCGTATGTCGGCCGTCGAGCATGAATTTTTCGGTGCTCAGGTGCGTCTGTTTCGCCTGCTCATACAGCGTTTCGGTGGTTTTTACGAGTTCGTCCCAACTGTGTGCGGGGTGCAAGTTCACCTCGAGCACGCCGGGGTCGGGCGACATCGAAAACTGATTGAGTCGATGATCGTGCGGCGGTTTGTAACCTTCGATGCGAACGGGCATTTTCAGCTTCGCGGCCGTTGTTTCCACGGCGGCGAGTAAATCGAGATACTCTTCGGCGAAGCGCGACGGCGGCATGAACACGTGCAGCCGTCCTTCGCGAGGTTCGACGCAGAATGCCGTGCGAATGAGCGGTTGTTTCTCTTCATTTTTCTCGTACCAACCCGAACCGTTACCGAAGGCGACGGGCGTGTGTTTACCGTTCCGCGTTGGCGCTGGTACCGGCGTGTGTCGCATGTTTGCGATCTGCGTGGGCAGCGGGCCGCGCGGCGAGAATGGATCTTGCGGTTCGATCGATTGACGCTGTGCGGAATCTTCCCACGTCAGCGAATCGAGCGGGATGCGAAAGCCCATCGCCGAGTCGCCGGGGATCAGGTACAGCTGCTCTTTGCGTAAAAACCACGGTCCCGTTTCCCACTGCGTGCCGTTGGCGTAATCGCGTCGGATCGGCAGGACGTAGCCGACGACAGTGCCGAGCTTTTGCTCGAAGATTTTCGCGAACAGTGCGCGTTCTTCTTTGTCTTCGAGCTTGCTATTCAGCGGGTCGAGGTTCGCGGGCAGTCGACGCTCTTTC
>JANXNT010000986.1 GCA_025353985.1 Limnoglobus sp. | reverse complement strand
TTGAGACGAAAAAACACCCGAAAAACCGGTTTTGGAGCGAAAGCAATTGTGACTTACGTCAATTATGAGAGCGGAAAACAGTCACTCACGACGCACTTTCGGTTGGGTTCTCATCGCGAAACCACTAAGAATACCCGCACGGAACATGATGTTTCTCGGTGCGAAATCAGGGTGGGATGGCGTTGTCTAGCGCGATATGGAGCGATTTGAAGCCGCGTCAGGACGCGATTGAAACGGCGTTGCGGGCCGCGTTACATCGGCACGCCGCGAACGCCCCGCCCATTTTGCTCGAAGCGATGGCGTATAGCTTGTTCGCACCCGGCAAACGCCTGCGGCCGCTGTTGTGCCTGTTGGCCTGCGAGGCCGTCGGCGGGCGACCGGAGCAATCGCTACCGGCCGGTTGTGCGGTCGAAATGATCCACACCTACTCTCTCATCCACGACGATTTACCCGCGATGGACGACGACGATCTGCGTCGCGGACTGCCCACGTGCCACAAGAAATACGGCGACGCGATGGCGATCTTGGCCGGGGATGCACTACTATCAGTTGCATTCGAAGTGCTGGCAACGGGTTGCGATTCGCGGATCGTTTCGGTTAGTTGCATAGAATTAGCATCGGGATCGGGCGCGATTGGCATGGTCGGCGGGCAGGTCTTAGACTTGCAAGCCGAGGGCCGAGTGGCTGCCGACGATCACGTAGCGTCCCTCGAAGAAATTCATCGTCTGAAAACGGGCGCACTATTCCGCTCGTCGTTGCGGCTCGGCATTTATTCCGCCTGTCTGGCACCGGAAACGCAGGTGGCTGCGTTAGCAAACATCGACCGGTACGCGGACGCCTTCGGGTTAGCATTTCAGGTGACCGATGACTTGCTCGACGTCGAAAGTTCGGCGGAAAAAACGGGCAAGCGAGTCGGGAAAGATGCCGCGCGGGGCAAGTTAACCTATCCTGGGTTACTTGGGGTCGAAGAAAGCCGACGGAAAGCGCTGCAACTCGGGCACGATGCCGTTGCCGCCGCGAGGGCACTCGGGCCGGGGGGCGAACCTCTTGCCGCACTCGCGCAGTTTGTCGTCGATCGGGATCGATAAATCAGCCGCACGCCGGAGTCGCGCGGGGGAGTTTTTGACATGGCACACGCCGAACTATTATCGAAAATTCAACGCCCCGCCGATCTGCTTGCGCTGAGCGATCCGCAATTGCTACAAGTGGCGCAAGAGATTCGCGAAGAGCTAATCCGCGTGCTAACGACGCGCCCGGCGCACTTCGCCAGTAACCTCGGCGTCGTCGAACTCTGCCTCGCACTGCATCTCACATACGATTTCTCCAGCGACCGGCTGATCTGGGACACCGGCCACCAGATCTACCCGCACAAGCTCATCACGGGGCGCTACGACCGCTTCCAGTCGATTCGTACGAAGGGTGGCCTGATGGGCTTCCCGAACCCCGCCGAGAGCGAGTTCGACCTGTTCGTAACCGGTCACGCCGGGGCGAGCGTTTCGACGATTTCCGGGTTGAAAGCGGGCGACGATTTGCTCGGCCACCCCGAACGCCACGCGGTGGCCGTTATCGGCGACGGGGCGTTGCCGTGCGGGATGGTGTTCGAGGCATTCAACAACATAGCGGGCCTGAACCAGAACGTGCTCGTCGTGCTGAACGACAACAAAATGGGCATTTGTCCGCGTACTGGCGGCGTTGCGAAGTACCTCGATCATTGCCGGATGACGGGGCTTTACCAGGGTGGCAAACGGACGCTTAACGAGATTTTGAAGCAGATTCCACTCGTCGGCGAAGCGGCACGGGCCTCTCTCGAAAGCCTTCGCGATGGCATGAAGGCGTATTTCAAAGATGGCATGTTGTTCGAAGAATTCGGCTTCCGCTACTTCGGCCCCGTCGATGGCCACGACCTCCACGCGATGCGGAAAATCCTCCGTGATCTGAAGGGCCAGAAGGGGCCGGTCCTGCTCCACGTCTTCACGACGAAGGGCAGCGGCGTACCGCAGGCGGAAAACGACCCGGTGACGTACCACAGCCCGCCGGTGTTCGAGAAAGTCGGCCCGAAACGCGCGATTCTCTCGATGAAAAAGAGCAACGCCAAGGCGTACACGGACGCCATGTCGGCCGCAATTCGCACAGCACTGAAAGCCGATCCGAAGGCGTGCGTGATTACGGCGGCGATGTGTCAAGGTAACAAACTCGAAACGATTCGCGACGAATTTCCGAAGCAGTTTTTCGATACGGGCATCTGCGAAAGTCATGCCGTTGCGTTTGCGGCTGGCATGGCGAAGGCCGGTGCGCGGCCGATAGTCGATATTTACTCGACGTTCCTGCAACGCGGTTTCGACCAGATTTTCCAAGAGATCTGCCTGCAAAACCTGCCCGTCGTGCTCGCGCTCGACCGCGCCGGTTTGGCTGGCCCCGATGGACCGACGCACCACGGCGTCTTCGACGTGCCATACCTGCGATTGTTCCCGAACATGACGAGCATGGCCCCAGGTGACGAAGCCGACGTCGAGCCGATGCTCCAGTTCGCTTTGAAGCACAAAGGCCCGATCAGCATCCGTTACCCGAAGGCGAATCTCGAGCAAATCGAACGCAAGCCATCGCCGATCGAACTCGGCCGTGCCGAAGTGATCGACTGGGGCGAAGATGGTTGTTTCGTCGCGTTCGGCACGATGACGACCGCCTGCCTCGCCGCCGCGAAACGCTTGCGAGCCGAGGATGGTTTGCACTTCGGCGTGATTAACGCGCGCTTCGTGAAACCGCTCGACACCGAGACGATCCTGAAAGCCGTGGACTTATTGCCGTTGGTGATTACCGTCGAAGAAGGCACGACCGAAGGCGGCTTCGGCAGCGCCGTCCTCGAGGCCGCGAACGCCGCTGGCCTCGATACGCGAAACATCATCCGCAAGGGCATCACCGACAAGTTCGTCGAACACGGCGAACGTGCAGAACTCCTCGCCGACCTCGGTCTCGACGCGAACGGCCTGGTGAAAACCGTCCGTCAATTCCGCGAAGACGAAGTCGAACCCGGCCACCGCCAGAATTCGGAAACCCGCAAAAGCAGCCTCAACGGCGTCGGCATCGGGTGATTGGGAATGACTCCGGATCAGCGCGAAGCCCTCTTGGGCCAGTCGACGCGGAAGATCGTTTCCGTGTAGCAGCGCTCCCATGTTAGGGTGCAACCGTGGGCTTCGGCGGCCTGCCTAGCGACGGCCAAGCCCAGGCCGATGCCTTGTTCTTTTCCCGTCACGAATGGCTCGAACAACTTCGCGGCAATGTCCGCACGCGGGCCGGGGCCATCATCGCGGACTTCGATTTGGTGGTGGCCATCATCGCCGATTGAGGACGTAATCGCGACATTCCCGCCACTCCCCGTCGCTTCAATCGCATTCGCGATCAAGTTCCCAAATAGATGGCCAAGCACGTTCGGATCGCCCGCAATCACTGCCGAAAATGCGGGGCGTACCCACACGATCGTCGTGCCGAGGTGCTGCGCTTGCGGCCCGACGAGCCGTACCGTCTGATCGAGAATCACGTGCAAATCGCACGGCTCTGCGCTTGCCTGAGTGGGTTTGCCGAGGTTCAAGAATTGCCTTAAATTGAACTCGATTCGCGCCAGTTGCCGGAGTGCCACGTGCAGCGGTTCGTCGGTGCGTTGGCTCGTGTCGCCGAGGTAAAGCTCGATCGCCAGTTTCGCACCGGTAGCGGCGTTCCGAAGCTGATGTGCTAGCCCGCCTGAGAACTGCCCGAGCACGCGTAGGCGTTCGGTCGTCTGCGTTTGTTCGCGGTACTCCGCTAATCGCCGCGCCATTTCGTTCACCGATTGGCACAGGTCGCGGAGTTCGTCGTCGGTCTTCGGCAACGGCATCGGCGAGAACGCCCCAGCGGCAATATCCCGTGTGCGCTGTTCGAGATCGCGAACGCGGGTAACGAGCCGCCGCGATGTCAGCATCGTCAGCCCGACGACGACGAGACCGCCGACGCCACCGAGCCAAAGCGCGGGCCGTACCGCATCTCCGACTGCAGTACGCCGCAGTGCATCGGGGTAAAAGATCCAGAGCGTGCCGCCTTCGTTTGGATGCGGTGCACGAAGTGGCACCTTCTCCGCCAGGAACTCGGAATCGCCGATACGCAGCGGCACGCCGAGGTTCGTCGGCAGCGGGATGTTCGCATCGGGGAACGTGCTCAGCCGCTCGCCGGTGCGATTGACGAGCACGAACTCGACGCCCGATAGGCCCTTCATTTGGTTCAGCACGGCATCGGTCAGCGGGAACGTCGGCGGGCCGCTCAGGGTGCGTGCGATGGCGCGGATTTGCGTATCGATCTGGCGTTCGACGGTGTGCGCGGCCACGCCGACCGCCCACCACGTGACGGCGGCAATGCCCACTAACAAGACTGCCGGGGGCAGCAGTAGCCGAACGCGTAGACCGATCCGCATACTGTGGCTCCACATTGCGACCGTGGCTGATGTATGAGATTCGTACTCGCTCGCATCGATTCCGAACCGGTTTTTGCCTCTCATAATCGACGTAAGTCACAATTGCAAACGTTCAAAAACCGGTTTTTTCGTGTTTTTCGGGTCTCAAAATACCAGTTTTTGATCGCAAATCGCTTGTCCGTTTCGGGCGTTATTTCGGTATCCTGTGATCCTGTCGTAGGTTATGTCGGCAGTCATCGATTACACACTCGGCGAAAGTATCGACCAAATCGGACCAAAGATCGACCGAATGGGTACCAACATGGCACCAAGATTGACCGGAAGCGACATTTCTATGTCATTTTGAGACACTTTTGGGTACCGTCCGCGCACAACACGAATTCCGACTTACGTCAAATCGTCTAAAACTTATTGACTTCGCGAAATCGTATGGATGTGACGATGTCAGATCGGGCGAACTTGCGTTTCGGTGAGATTCTTGCAAAATCCGTGAGACAGAATCGCACGCGTTCGCGCCTGTCGTACGAATCGGCCAACGGATTCGCATCGGATTTGCAGCGCTACCTCGTCGGGGAAGAGGTTTTGCGTCGCGTCTCGCCGACTCGCCACGACTCCCTCGCTAGCGCGTCGGGCTAACAATTTCGGGGGCTACGCGGGCTGTATCGACTACGCGAATCGCGACGATTCCGCTAGCGAGATTGGACTTGGCGCAAGTCTGCACAATCGGCACATTAGTAGTAGCGTGCTAGCGTTCATTCAGGAGGATCGGACAATGCGCAATCTACTCGCGTTAGTGGGGTTGGCCCTGGTGCTTTTCGTCGCCGTCGGGTGGTTTCGGGGCTGGTATACGTTTCAATTTTCGCCCGGCAAAGATGGGCGAACGGACTTCAACGTCAGCGTCGATACCACCAAAATGAATGCGGATCGTCGCGATGGGACGTCCAAAGTCGGCGACTTTATCGATGGCTTCAAAAAGACGGACGGCACCCCGACCAGCACCGCAGCAACGGCGGCCGGTCTGCCAGGGCCTAAAGTGCTCAAGTAGCGGTTGGGCAATTCGAACCTTGGCCTGAGTGGCGACGATCGCGTCGCCACTCAGGCATTTTTTCGTTGTCATTTGAAGGGAATAAAGCCGCTGCCCTGCGCGTCGTATTACCAGACGGGGACGAGCCGTCCACTTTCTATTCAACAAGCATCCCTCTTTGACTGGGGCCGGTACCATGTATGGCTTTTTAGCCGATGCGGTCGTTGCTGCGCACGTTGGTTACGTCGGGTTTGTCGTACTCGGGCAACTCGCGATCATCATCGGGGCCTCGGCACGCCGCGAGTGGGCGCGAAACCCGTGGTTCCGCTTCACGCACCTGACGATGATCGCCATCGTTGCCTACGAAGCGATCCGCGGCCTACGCTGCCCACTGACGGTTTGGGAGGAACAACTTCGCCAACTCGCGGGGCAGTCGTTCGATAGTGCCGAGACGTTCCTCGGGCGGCTGTTGCACAAGTTGCTTTTCATCGAAGGCCAACCAGAGATCTTCTTCACAACGCTGTATCTGGCGATGCTCTTCGTCGTGCTGCAAGGTTTGGTCATGTACCCGCCACGTTGGTTCCGCATCCGCAAGCGAACACAATAACGATTGGCACGCAAGATACGGTTGACCCCAGGTGGTGTGAAGTTGGCCTTTCTGTCGAATTTCCGCGAATACGATCATCCGATTTCTGTTACCCACACGCTTCACTCCGTTTCGGAGAGGGCCAGTCTTTCGGCCTGAAGGGCCGATTCTGTCAGCCCAGGTCGGAGCGAGCAAAGCGAGCGGAGGCCTGGGAAAGCAAGAGCAAACGGCTCCGGCCCTGTAGGGGCCGTTCAGAGTGATCGGGCCTGAACCGTCCTTTCAGGACGGGAGATATTTTCGGAATTGACCCAGGCCTGCGCTCGCTTCGCTCACTTCGACCTGGGCTTTATGAACGGACCTTTCAGGCCCGAAAACCACGGCCCGCAACGGTTTCGACGGCGAGAATTCCAAATCGAAATGATGCCTGTGCCTTTGCCAAAACTGGTAAACCCGAACTGAGATGTTCCAGAAAAACCGTCAACTGCAACTTCACGTCACTTGCCGGTTGACATACGACGAACCAACAGGATACCGCAAATCCGATCCGGATTTGCGATCAAAACTCACTCCGCAATTCGGACTACCGTCGATTGCAAGATCGCGATTTCGGCGCGATTTGGTGAAACTACCACAATTTTTCCCATTTCATCTCTGGTATCCGATTCCGGAATCGGTCATGATGAACGAAGAGGCAAACGTCCTCGCATCATTCTTTCATCGTCTCCGTGTTGGATCGCCGTGCGATTTCTCGTCACGCATACGCAACGCCAGGGATTTCCAATCGTCCGGTCGGACCCTGCGCCACCGTTCTTCGGTTTCACCCGTACTTTTTGAAGGAGTCGCGACATGGCAAAGGGCCGTGGAGATTTCACCGACGTTCTCGTTAAGAAGAAGATCATCAGCGTGGAACAAGCCCACGAAGCCGCCGCGATGGCGACTTCGACCGGTTTGAAACTACAAGATGCACTCCAGAAGCTGAACTACGTCACGCTGAACGAGTCCGCCGAGGCGATGGCCGAACACGGCGGCTTCCAGTTCGTCGACCTG
>JANXNT010000906.1 GCA_025353985.1 Limnoglobus sp. | reverse complement strand
CAGCCGGTGCGCAAGTACGACGACAAGGGTGCTCCGCCTTTCAAAGTGCTGAAAGAAGGGGAGAACCCGCCGCTCGATGCATTCGACAACTTCGTCATTGGGCCGAAGTACATCCCGGCACCGGAACGCAAAACGGTGGATGGCGTTCCACAAGGGAAA
Organism: Limnoglobus sp.; assembly: GCA_025353985.1. GTDB lineage: Bacteria > Planctomycetota > Planctomycetia > Gemmatales > Gemmataceae > Limnoglobus. The sequence goes on along the minus strand of JANXNT010000906.1, from coordinate 1,197 downwards.
GTCGAGCAATTCGCGATCGATTCGACGGAAACCAAGCTCATGAACCCCGGCATTGCCCGCAAGGTGTTCGGAAAGGTCGATCCCGATAATCCGAAAACGCTGATCGTCGAGACTCACAACATCGACTACAAGCGTGCGATCACGGTCTACATTCCCGCACAATACAAAGCGGGCACCGAAGCACCATTCATGGTGGTCCACGACGGCCCCGGTGTCAGCCCGAATCCCAAATCGAATATGCAGACCATCCTCGATAATCTCATCGCCCAGAAGCGTATTCCCGCGATTGTCGTCATTCACATTGCCAACGGCGGCGGCGATGCCCAGGGGCATCAGCGCGGTAAGGAATACGACAATATGTCTGGCGCTTTCGCCGACTACATCGAGGACGAGGTGCTGCCACGTGTGGAGAAAAACTGCAAGGTGAAGCTGACCAAAGACCCTGATGGCCGTGCCGCGATGGGCAGCAGTTCCGGCGGCTCGGCGGCGTTGATTATGGCCTGGTTCGGCAACGATCGGTACCATCGCGTGCTCACGACATCGGGCACATTCGTGAACCAGGCGTGGCCATTCGACCCGAAGTTCCCCGACGGCGCGTGGGGCTTCCACGAAACGCTGATCCCCAAAGAACCGAAGAAGCCGATCCGCATTTTCCTCTCCGTCGGCGACAAGGATTTGCTCAACCCCAACGTGATGCGCGACGACATGCACGACTGGGTGGAAGCCAACCACCGGATGGCAAAAGTGCTGAAAGAGAAGGGTTACGAATATCAGTACCTGCTCTGCCGCGGTGCAAGCCACGGCATCGGCAACGCCCAATCGCAGTTCCTCCCCCACGCCATCGAATGGGTCTGGAAGGGCTACGGGGAGTAGGCTGCACTCAGTTTTCCGCGGATTCCACCGGCTTCGTTGTGAGCGGGTCGATGCCGGTGAAATACATGCTCGTGGCGATTTCAGGGCACGTCTATGAATGGCAATAGCTACCGTTGATCTCTAAAAAGAGCGTCAGCCGATTACCGCTTCACGGACAGAATAGGCCACGTCACCTGAAAAAACCTCCATGATCGCTCTCGCCTCGCTTCTTGTGCCTTCAGTCGGCGCATCTCCGAGTCGTGCGCGAAGCGAAAGAGCGGCGTGGCGTCGGAGATTCGGGTTCGGTGATTGGCTGGCCAGCCTTGTCGCAAGTAAGAACAACTT
>JANXNT010000893.1 GCA_025353985.1 Limnoglobus sp. | reverse complement strand
ATCGCCAGCTTCGCAGCCGCCTTCTTCTCCGCAGGGTCGCGTGGCATCTGCGTTGGGTCGGCGAACAGCACTTTCAAGTCGTTTTCGAGGGCAAAGCTCGAATACGGCTCATCGATTAACGTGACACCCGCGTACGGCTTCACTTGCTTGGCAATCTTCGCACGGGCAAACGGTTCCAAGCTCGGCGTGCGTGCGATCTCCAATTCCGTGGGGTCCATCTTCAGGCGAATCGCATCGAATTTCTTCATCAATTCCGGCGTCAACGCTGTTTCGAGTTGCGCGATGAGCTTGTTCAGCGATTCGAGCGGTACCTTCATCGCACTGGGGTCAATATCGACCTGATTACGAATCAGTTGCGTGTAGTTCGACAGATTCCGAACAGTGGACGGTGCGGATTCCAGCGTTGGGTTGTACTCGGCGACAATTGCCGCCAAAGTCAGCTGTGGCAGGCGTAAATCGAGCCGCGAACGCAGTTGCGGATTGATGACGATATTCGCGGCATCGGTGATACGCATCGTGCGTGCGAGCCGACCTTCGTAGATTTGGCGGAAGATCTTCTCGCGGTCGTCGGTGTTGAGTTTGCGATCGCGGTCGGTGTCTTCTTTCGGCTTACGGCGGTCGAGAATCAGCGGTGCGGGAACGGGGATGTCAATACTTTCCGTTGCAGCAATCAACGCCGCGAGCCGGAGTAACAGCGGTTCGAGGCCAACTGGCTTCGGGTTGTCCGCCGACGCGACAACCGCCACGGGACGACGGGCAATCTGTTGCGATGCAGCCATAAACGCGAGCAAATCGTTCAGTTGCGGTTCAACAACGTGCTGATCGACGACGAGCAGGTCGAAGTTCGACGACTGCCCGACTCGCTTCATCAGTTCGCGTCCCGTGGTCGTAATTTCCGTGTCGTAACCGAGGCCGCGGAGCAAGCCCGCGATCCGGTCGCCACGCAGCGTGTTCGAGTCGACGATGATCGCTTTGCCCTTGCTCGTCGCATTCGCCCCAACATCTTGACCGGCAATCGTTCGGCGAAGCACATCGACAATCGCCGCGTTTGCACCGTGATTCGTGCCTGCGGGCATTCGCAGAAGTGCCACGGCAGCGGCGAGTTGGACCCGCGGATCGGGGTAGCTCATTGCCCGTACGAGTAAAGCGGGCCGGTTGGTGCCCGCTTTTACTTGCTGCGTAGCGGCGAGTTTCTCCGAACGATCGCCGAGTGCCTGGATTGCGCCCGTGGCGAGTGCGGTTCGGTTCTCTGTGAGTGCATTTTCGAGGATATTCACCAGCGTGGTCGACGATGCAGACGCTAGCAGTGCATAGACTTCGGGTTCGGCTTTCGCAAGATCGGTAAACTTCGCACGTTCGACGGCACGTTCCGTGGCAATACACAGAAATCGCTCTTGGGCGAGTTCATCCGTCGGGTTTCGCTCGATCGACCAGCGAAGGTACTTCAGCCCGTAGCGTTCTTCGGCTTCGCGAAGTGGGATTTCGGCATTCGCCATCGTCTTCGTTTTGGCGTCGTACGACCACAACTTGACACGATTCTTGACCGTATCGAGGCCCGCAAACTGAGACTTGTGCGAGTAAAGCGGTTCCGACAACTTCACGAGTTCCGCAACCGGCTGCCGACGCTCGTAATTATCGCCCGTCAGGCTACGTAACAGGTTGATCGCATTGTCACGTCGCAGCGTGGCGGCATCGCCAGGTGTCGAGGCGAGGTACCACAATAACGGCATGATGTTCGTGTCGGTTTTGCCAATTAAGCTGATAATGTCGGGCCGTTTGGCGATCGCTTGCAACATGCTGCTCTGAATGTCATCGGCTGCCGATTCGGATGCGATCAACAGGCCAGGAATTGTGTCCGAACCAAGTTGCGTTACCGCAAGCATCGCACCGGCACGGAATGCGGGGTCGCTATCCGTACGAATATTGTCCACCAGATATGGCACAACGGCATCGCCGCTGCGTTTCAGTTCGGCAATCGCAAAGTCGCGTTCTTCCGTGCTCGCACCGAGATTCAGCACGAACTTCGCTATCCGTTTCGGGTCGCGTAACAGTTTCTCATTCGCGGCCAACGATGCCTGAATGATCCCTTCAATCGTTGTCGATTTGAATTCAGCATCCCGCTTGGCATCGGCGAACCAACGGGGGACGTTCCGCAGACCCTGGAAGGTCGTGGGGCCGTATTTCGCCTCAAGACTGAGATAATCCTGATCGGTCGGCTTGAGTGCGAGGAAATCTTTGAGGAGTTCCGCAGCGAGTTCTTGGTTGCCGCTACGCAAGATGTCGCGCGATTCGCGGAACACATCTGCGGGTTTCTTTGCCTGGGCGGCAGCAGGTTCTTGTGCGACAACGAGAGTTGCCTGCGCGAAGCACAACAGTACGAACGGAGCGAGAAGTCTCACCGGGTGTTCCTCCAGAGGGCACCGTCGTTTGCTGGTCTTCCAAGTCAAATTCGCAAACGGTCCGGCGGTTGCGTGCGCGCCCGGACACCTAGTAATCATTGTGCGCGTCGTACTCAGGTTAAGCAATCCTCTTCGCACGCCACTAAATCGCGAAATGTCTCGCGACGACGGATCAGGCGGTGAGTGCGGCCTGTAACGAGGACTTCTGCCGCCCGAACCCGCGCATTGTAGTTCGACGACATCGACATTCCGTACGCGCCGGCGCTGAACACCGCGAGCAGATCGCCCCGTTTCATCTCGGGCAGGTTCCGGCCTTTCGCCAGATAGTCGCCCGATTCGCACACGGGGCCGACGACGTCTTGCATCCGCGTTCCTGCGATTTCTGCTTCAAAATCTTCGGGCCGCTCGGGAACGGTCGCATCGGGGTGTACTGGCCAGATCCGGTGGAACGAGTCGTACAATGTCGGGCGGATCAGGTCGTTCATGGCTGCATCTTGAATGACGTAATGCTTGCCGCCCGTTTCTTTTGTGAAAATCACGCGGCTTACGAGTAACCCGGCATTTCCGACGATGAAGCGTCCCGGTTCGAGCACCAAGCGGCAACCGGTTTCTTCGACGACGGGCAGAATCGCTTCCGCGAAAGCCGTTGCGGGCAGGGCTTCCAGCTTGCGGTAATGGATGCCGAAGCCGCCGCCCATGTTGAGGTACTTGATCGCGTGGCCCTGTTTCCGCAGCGCGTTAATCAGCTGAATTGCCTTCTCGCCGCCTTTGCGGTACGGTTCGGCAGACAGGATCGGCGAACCCAGGTGCATGTGCAAGCCGACGATACCGATGTTCGGATGGCCAACCACACGCTCCGCCACTTCTAGCACCGTGTCGATATCCAAGCCGAATTTGACACCTTTGACGCTCGTGTCGGTTTTCGCGTGCGTCTTCGGTGGCAGGTCCGGATTCACCCGCAGTGCCACCGGAGCGACTTTGCCCAGCGACTTCGCCACCGCACCGAGTGCGTGCAGTTCGGCTTCGCTTTCGACGTTGAACAGGAACACGTCGTTTTCTAGGGCGTATTTCATCTCCGCGTCGGTTTTGCCCACGCCCGCGAACACGATCTTCGAGCCGGTCGAACCGGCGTGCAGTGCCTTGTACAGTTCGCCACCGGAGGTGACATCGAACCCGCTGCCGTGCTTCGCCATTAGGCTGCAAATGCTCAGGTTGCCGTTAGTTTTGACGCTATAGCAGATGATCGGATTCGCCGACGCGAACGCATTCTGGATCTGCGTCAGGTGGTGAACGAGCGTCGCTTCGCTGTAGACATAAAGCGGCGTTCCGTACGTCTCGGCTAGCTCTTGAACGGGCACGTCTTCGCAGAACAGTTCGCGGTTGCGGTAAGCAAAGTGATCCATATCAGGCGAGGCTCGCAGTGGGCGTTAGGGTTTCGTG
>JANXNT010000890.1 GCA_025353985.1 Limnoglobus sp. | reverse complement strand
TCGGCGAGTACGGCAACGGTCAAAACTCGATCGATGCGGGTCGCGATGCGAAGCTCACGGTTATGGGCCAAGGCGTGGGTTGGGTCGTTGCGAAACGCGATACCGACATCTACGCGGGTGGCAAATTCAACGGCGGTGCCGTCGGCGTGAATGGCTCGGTCCGCATCTATGCACTCGACGATTTGACTGCAGTAATTCACGCCGGTACGTCGGCGAATATCACATCGCTCACGAGCTACGACGGAAAGATTACGGCCGGGACCGACGTTAGCATTTGGGGCTTCCAGAACGTTCACAGCGAGGTGACGGCCGGCAAAGATGTCAACATTACGAGTTGGGCCAAATGGACGGGGAAAGTCAAATCGGGTGGCTCGGTCGACGTCTTCGGCTATTCGAGCGCATTCGGCGATGTGACCGCCGATCAGTCGGTTTCCTTTACCAGCGCTGGCAACGGTAACGCGAACATCCATGCGGGGACTTCGGTCGACGCCTTCGTTCGAAACGACTTTTCCGGCTTCATTCACGCGGGTACGAATGTCTCCGTTGTCGTCGGGGGAAATGGTGGCAACCAATACAGCCAACACGGTTCCGGTCTGGCCATCATTGCCGGGAACGATGCGAATCTCATCGTCGGTGGAAAGCTCGGCGGCTCGGTTCATGCGACCAACGACGTCTCCGTGCAGGTATTTGGCAACGGCGGCGGTGTCGGCATCATCGCCGGTCGCGATGCGTTCTTCAATTCGGTCGGCTCGCTCGACGACAGTTCGATGAGCGCCGGTCGCGATGCCACATTCTCGACGTGGGGTTCGGCGAAAATCAACGTGACCGCAGGCCACGATGCCTCGATCTGGACCCGTCACGATTTCGATGGCGTCGTCACCGCGTTTGCGGGCAATGCGGACGTGGACACGTACGGGAACCAGAAGAGTACGATCCTCGCAGGCAAAGACGTTCGCGTGGCGAGCCTGGGTACCCTCGAAACGTACGCGAGTGGCAGCGGCATCGACCTGTTTGCGGTCGGGGAGATCGTCGGTTCGGCGAACGGCACGGGTGCGGTATCGGCGCAGACTTATGGTGGCATTCGCCTGAGTGCGTCGGGCAAAAGCCTCGATCTCATGTCGGTCGGAAATATCGAAGGGATTTTCTCTGCGGTCGACGACATTCGCATCGGCACGTACGGTTCGATGAAGGCGAATGTAACAGCGGGGCGGGACATCGTCGAACTTTCGGCGGTAGGCGGGATCGCGGGGGAATATCGTGCGGGTCGGGATGTGGTGTACGTCGGCACTTACGGGAACGTCGATGCCGTCATCGCGGCGAACGGGACGTATGCGAACCCCGATGGGACGAGTGCGTCGAAGTCCGGGAACATCGGGACGGTGAAGGCGCGGGGGACGATTGCGGGCAAATATACGGCGGCGAACGCGATTGGGACGGTGGCGGCGGGCGGGAATATCTCGGCGCAGATGACGCGGGGCGATGGGCTGTCGGTGGTGGTCGATGCGAACAATGCGTCGATTGCGGCATCGACGCCGCCGGTGGCTCCGACGGCGGATTGGCTGGCGGGCGTGCTGGCAGAGTCCGATGCGTTGTTCGCGACGGTGCTGGCGGATGCGGCGGCGCTCCAGACCGAGCTTTCGGATTGGGTGAATTCGCTGACGGCGACGCGGTCGGGAATTGCCGCCACGATCGCGCACGAGAAGACGACCGCAGCCGACGACCTGGCCTTGTTGCACTCGCAACTGGCGACGAGCGATGCGGAATTGTTGGCGATGCGGGCATCGATTTTGTCGCAAATCGACGGCGAGTTGAGCGCAGCGTTTGCCGAAGCGATGACGGCGAATTCGCTGGCGCGTTCGGCCGCGATACAGTGGTTCGGCGATGCGCAGGGTGCGGCGATTCTCGAACGCGCGTTAGTGGCAGCCACGATTGCGGCGAGCAAAGTCACCGCAATCCAGACGCGAACAGTGGATCGTGCCGCCGTCCTGTTGGCACGCAGCAAGGCGTTAACCGACGCAGCGGCCGACGTGACAAAGCTGGCGACCGAACGCACGACGCACGCCGCCGAGACCGCAGCGAGAATCGCCGAACTCAACGAAGGCCTGGACGGGGCAAAGCGTTGGGACGAGATGGTGATGGAATCGATTAACTACGTGCTGGATTACATTCAATTGACGATCACGTTAATCGGATTAATCCCGCATCCGGTCGTCGGCATTGTGACAAGCGGCCTCAACGCGGCGATTTCGTTGTTACGCGGT
>JANXNT010000888.1 GCA_025353985.1 Limnoglobus sp. | reverse complement strand
GGCGACTCGCTCGTTCGCATTTTGCGGTTCCTCGGGCATACCGTGGTCGGCGATAACCACCTCGGCGACTGGGGTACGCAGTTCGGCATTCTCATTCACGGTTACAAGCACCACCGCGACGATGCTGATTACACCGCCGACCCCGTTCGCGAACTGTCGCGGCTCTACGTGCACATTCGCAATCTGGCGAAAGTCATCGGCGACGAAGACGATGCGGGCGGAGACATTATGGACGCTTGCCGCAAGGAAACGGCAAAACTCCACGCAGGCGACCCGGAGAACGTCGCGCTCTGGAACCAGTTCATACCGCATTGCCTCGAGATGCTCCGCCCAATTTACGAACGCCTCGATGTCCACATCGATCACGCGCTCGGCGAGAGTTTCTACAACCCGATGCTCGCGGGTGTGGTCGATGACCTTCTGAAAAAAGGCATCGCAGTCGAGAGCAAAGGCGCGATCGTCGTGCCGAACGCGAAAGGCGTCGTGCCGCAAAACGACGACGAACAAGCCAAGGAAGAACCGCCCGCACTCATCCGCAAACGCGACGGGGCGTTCACCTATACCACCACCGACCTCGCAACGATCCGGTATCGCGTAGAGACGTGGAAACCCGACGTGTTGGTGTACGTGGTCGATGCGCGCCAAGCGTTGCACTTCAAGACACTATTCGCGAACGCCCGTCGCTGGGGATACGCGAATGTGACGTTCGAACACGTGGCATTCGGCTCGATTCTGGGCAAGGACAAGAAGCCATACCGGACCCGCGATGGTGGCACGATCGAGTTGGCGACGTTGCTCGAAGGAGCCGTGGAACTCGGTTTGCAGAAGTACGAAGATAGTTGCGAGAAGCGAAAGGAAGCGGCCCACGAGGTGCCGGAACTCGATGCAGCAATGAAGCGCGAGATCGCCGAAACAATCGGTTACGGTTCGGTGAAGTACGCCGACCTCAGCGGCAACCGCACGAGCGATTACGTCTTCGACTACGACAAAATGCTCTCCACCGAAGGCAACACGGCCACGTACATGCAGTACGCCTACGCCCGTTGCCGTGCAATCTTCCGCAAGGGCGAAATCGACGATGCGATCTACCACACCTCGCCCCCGCCGGTGATTATCACGCACCCCGATGAGCGCGCACTCGCCTTGCAGTTGCTAAAATTTGAAGAAGTGCTGGCATCAACCGCAACCGACTATTTGCCGCACTACATCACGCAGTATCTGTGGGACATCGCGAAAACATTCAGCACGTTCTTTGAAAGTTGCCCCGTGCTGACGGCACCCACCGAGGAACAAAAACGCAGCCGCCTGTTGTTGGTGAGCCTAACGGGGCGAATGATTCAACAGGCACTCGCACTGCTCGGCATCCGGACCGTGGAGCGGATGTAAATATAACGCATGGCCAACGGGCTTATCCCGTTGGGAAACGACTTACGTAACCTCTGTTCGGATGACTTCTCATGTTCGTTGATCGTGTCGAAATCTTTGTTAAAGCGGGTGACGGGGGCAGGGGCATGGTCCACTTCCGCCGTGAGAAGTACGTCCCACGCGGTGGGCCGGACGGTGGCGACGGTGGCGATGGTGGGTCGATTATCATCCGGGCGATGATGAACGCCGACAACCTCGCGCCGCTTGGCACGAAGAAACACTGGAAAGCCGGGAAGGGCGAGCCAGGTAGTACGTCGCTTTGCAAGGGGCGTTCGGCGAACGACTTGCTGATTGCGGTGCCACCGGGTACGATTGTCCGCGACCGCGATCGCGGCAACATCATGAAAGACCTCGTCAACCTTGGCGACGAACTGACCGTGGCAAAGGGTGGCCGTGGCGGGCGTGGCAACAAACACTTCGCGTCGTCCACGAACCGTACGCCGAGACAGTTCGAGCCGGGTATCGAAGGCGAAGAACGCTGGGTTTCGCTCGAATTGAAGGTGATCGCCGATGCGGGGCTGATCGGGTTGCCGAACGCGGGCAAGTCGACGATGCTGTCGCGATTGTCGCGTGCCACACCGGAAATCGCGGATTACCCGTTCACGACGAAGCACCCGAACCTCGGGATCGTCACGCTCGGAAACGATACGAACTTCGTGCTAGCGGACTTGCCAGGACTCATCGAAGGCGCGAGTTCGGGCATCGGCCTGGGCCACGAATTCCTGCGGCACGTCGAACGGACTCGCGTACTCGTTCACCTCGTCGAACCGTTCCCAATGGATGGTTCGGACCCGATCCACAACTATCACATGATTCGCAAAGAGCTGACGCTGTACACCGTGCCGCTCGACGATAAACCGGAAGTGATTTGCGTGACGAAGGCGGAGTTGACGGGTTCGGAGGAGATTCGCGAAAAGCTGCAACGCGACCTGGGCCGCAAGGTGTTGCTGATTTCCTCGGTTACGGGGAAGGGCTTGTCTGAAGCGGTCGGTACCGTTGCGGATAAGATTCGCGAACTCAAACGCGAAGAAGCCGAAGCGGAGATCAAAAAGCAGCCGTTCCTGTTCCCAATGGAAAAGGCGATTCGTATCGGCGAGGATGCGGAGGCACTACCGTGACGCCCGATGTGGTCGTCGACGTCGGCAACAGCCGAATGAAGTGGGGCTGGTGCCAGGGTGGCAACATCGTAAGCGTTACGGCATTTGCCGACGATGTCGGCACTTGGGAACGGGCGGTTGGTAATCGCGAAAATCTCGCATGGGCTGTAGGGAGCGTAAACCCGCAACTCTGCGAACGCTTCCTGGTATGGGCAAAACATCGCGGTGATCGGGTGAGGCTCATTCAAAACGATGCGAAACTACCCATCCGGCTCGAAGTCGAATCTCCCGAAAGCGTCGGCATCGACCGCATACTTGGCGCGATCGCTGCGAACGTGCGACGCCGGGCAAACACCCCCGCACTCACGGTCGATGTTGGCACCGCCATCACGATTAATCGCATCGACGAGGCTGGCAGTTTCCGTGGCGGTGCGATTCTGCCCGGCTATCGCCTCATGGGGTTAGCACTTCACGAGCACACTGCTAAGCTGCCAGCGATCCGTGTCGAAGATCTTGAGATTGCGAAAACGACTCGTTTTCCAGGTCAAAATACGCGTGCGGCCATCATCTGTGGAATCCGCGCCGCCAT
>JANXNT010000883.1 GCA_025353985.1 Limnoglobus sp. | reverse complement strand
CTGAGAGCACTTTCTCCTCGTACTCCTTCAATTCCGGCGTCACGTACCGTTTCGCGTTCTTCAGCGTGCGTTCGTGTAGGTAATTTGCGGGTACGCGGGTTTCGTTCGCGTTCGTAATTTCGATGTAATATCCGATGACCTGCGTGTACGCGACTTTCAGGCTATTGATGCCCGTACGCGTGATCTCCGATGCCTGATACCGCGCGATCCAGCTTTTGCCATCGCGGGAAAGTAACCGCAGTTGATCGAGTTCCGCGTTGTAGCCTTCGCGGATGATGCCACCTTCTTTCGGCAGGTACGGCGGGTCGTCGGTCAGTGCGCGTTCGAGCAACTCGCGAAGGTCTGGGCAGAGTTCGAGCCGTTCTTCAAAATCGCGGAGCAATGCCGCCCGCCGCCCGCTCAGTTTCGCCTTGAATTTCGGTAGCAGTTTCAACGTTTTCGCAATCGCCGCCAAGTCTTTCGGCGTTGCGCGGGCCGTCGAAACTCGCGTCGTCAATCGCTGCAAATCTGATGTCACTTGCAGTAACTCGCGCAGATCCGCACGCAGCGAATGTTCGCGCAATAGCTCTTCGACCGTATCGAGACGTGCAGTAATCGGGCCTGCCGCGTTCAGTGGCGCGAGGAGTTGATCGTGCAAAAACCGCGAACCCATCGGCGTCACGGTGCGATCGATCGCCGATAGTAGCGAGCCATCGCGGGTGTTATCGCGCAGCGTTCGGATCAGTTCGAGGCTTCGCCGCGTGACTTCGTCGAGAACGAGAAACTCGTCGGTGCGGTGCGGGCGAATCCGGCGAATATGTGCGAGGCTCGCTTTCAGCGTTTCGTGCAGATAGACGATGATCGCGCCCGCCGCCACGAGGCACGGTTGCGCATCGTCGAAGCCGAACCCGGACATCGTCGTCACTTGAAATTGTTCGCAAAGCGCTTCGCGAGCCGACGTTGGATCAAAATTCCAATCGGGTCGCGGAGTGATGCCTTTCGGCATGTTGCCGTTGAATGCAGTGCGAATCGCGTCGAGATCGGATTCGGGCAACAAACACTCGGCGGCGTTCAATCGCGAGATTTCATCGGGTAACAGCGACAGCGTCGCATTGGACGCGGAGAAATACCCTGACGACAGATCAACCCACGCGATGCCGTACATTCCCGCTTTGGATTTATAAACCGCCACGAGGTGGTTCGGGCGTCGCGGGTCGAGCAAGTCGTCTTCGGTGATCGTCCCTGGCGTCACGAGGCGGTTCACGGCGCGGCGAATGATCTTCTTACCTAGGCTCGCTTCTTCCATCTGCTCACACACCGCCACGCGGTGCCCGCCTCGCAGCAAATGCCCGAGGTACGTTTCCAATTTGTGAACAGGGAACCCCGCCATCGGGATTTCCTTATCGCGCTTGGTCAGCGTCAGCCCCAACACCCGCGAGCCGAGTTCGGCATCACTCTCGAATAGCTCGTAAAAATCGCCATTACGAAACAGCACGAGCATGCCGGGGTGCGCATCCTTCGCTTCCCAGTATTGCTGCATCATCGGTGTGAGTGCGGAACGATCCGCCGGTTCAGCCATGTCGTCGTCGCTCTGTTCTGCCAAGTTACTTAATGGAATATGTATCGCTGCCGATGGCGAATTGAAACGTGCTGCGACAAAATCCGCCGACGAAACGCAACGTTCGTACGGGTTGCTCCAATCGTGACGCGCACGACAGACAACGGGACTTATTAACAAAGATTGCGTACGAATGGAAATTACGCAATCAATACGTCATCGGTTGCTTTTCGTTGACAGATTCCTAGCAATTAGGAGTCGGAAGCGACTTGCGTTTCCTAACCCTCTGGAGGCTGCTTATGTCCATGTTCATCGGTGAAGGTTTGGCAGGCGATGGCAACGAAATCGCCCACATCGACCTCATGATCGGCTCAAAGACCGGCCCAGTCGGCATGGCATTCGCCAACGCATTGGCCACGCAGTCGGAAGGCCACAACAGCCTTCTCGCCGTGATTACCCCTAACCTGATCTGCAAGCCCGCCACAGTGATGATTACAAAAGTCACGATCAAAGGTTTGAAGCAAGCCGTGCAAATGTTCGGCCCCGCACAAGCCGCCGTAGCTCGCGCCGTGGCCGATAGCGTGGCCGATGGCGTGATCCCGAAGGACAAGGCCGAAGAGTACGTCATCGTTTGCGGCGTGTTCATTCACCCACAAGCCGCCGACGACTCGAAGATCTACGACTACAACTACGCTGCCACGAAACTCGCAATCAAGAGCGCAATGCACCAAGAGCCTAACATCGACACCGTTCTGGCGCGTCGCACCGAAAAGCATCCGTTCAGCCCCAAATAAGTAACGGCTCGCGTTCGCGTTCTGCCGGGATACTTCCCGGCGGCTCGTACGGGTTTCTCTTTCGCCCTCACTCACTTCTGGCGAACCAATGCCTGAAAAGCATACGATTCTCGTCCAACTCGATACCGATGCTCTCCCGAGTACCTTCGACCGCGTCGTGGCCGTCGATGCGGGGGCGCAACACATTTTCAGCTACGGTGGCGTTACGCCGGAGAACGTCGTCACGCTCGTACATGGCTGCATTTTCACACGTGGCGCGAAGGATCTTCACCGTACTGCCATCTTCGTCGGAGGCTCGGATGTCGCTGCGGGTGAAGCGGTCGTCGCCGCGATTCGCAAACAGCTGATACCTGCCGCGAAGTTGACCGTGTCCGTGATGCTCGATTCGAACGGTGCGAACTCGACCGCAGCGGCGGCGGTGCGTGCGGCCGCGCGGCACGTCAATCTCGACAGCGTCGAATCGCTCGTCCTCGGTGGCACTGGCCCCGTCGGGCAGCGTGTGGCACGGTTATTGGCGAAACATGGCGGGCACGTGCGGCTCGGCTCGCGGCAACTCGACCGTGCCGAAGCGGTGGCTGCGAAGATTCGCCAGGAGGTACCCGGAGCGAAGATCGAAGCGGTTAGCGTGGCCACCAGCAGCGATGGACCGAAGGCATTGCAGGGCCGGGAACTCGTGATCGCTGCGGGGGCACCGGGCGTGCTATTGTTACCGAAAAAAGTCCGCGACACCGCCAAACAACTTCGAGTGGTGATCGACCTCAACGGCGTACCACCCGCCGGCATCGAAGGCGTCGGACTCGGCGACCGTGCCAAAGACCACGATGGCATTGTCGGTTACGGGGCCATCGGCGTTGGCGATACGAAGATGAAGATTCACAAAGCCGCACTCGTGGCACTTTTCGAGAAAAGCGACCTGCTACTCGACATTGACGAAATCTACGAGATCGCGCTGCGTCTGCCGTAGCCAATTTTGACCGAGCACGGCGTCGCTCTGTAGAACAAACTCCGTTGAAGGTTTTCCCTTTCCCCGGAGCAGTCATGCGTCGAATCCTTTTCATCGCGACATTTCTCGCGTTCAGCCTTGTGGCCCGTGCGGCCGAGCCGGGGCATAAAGTCCTGGCGGCGGATCGTGGCACCGGCAAAATGGCGATTATCAATTCGAAGGGCGAAATCGAATGGGAGTTCGATAACAAGCACGACGTTCACGACCTGCACATGCTGCCGAACGGCAACATCCTCACCCACACATCATCGACGAATGTCGTTGAAATTTCCCCCGAGAAAAAGATCGTCTGGAAATACGAAGCCAAGCAGAAGGAAGCCTACAGGGGCCGCATCGAGATTCACTCGTTTCAACGGCTCGCCGATGGCAACACGATGGTTGCGGAGTCCGGAAATTCGCAGATCGTCGAAGTAAACCCGAAAGGTGAGATCGTGAAAACGGTTCCCCTCAAGGTCAAGAGGTCCGATGCCCACCGCGACACGCGGATGGTGCGGAAGCTCGAAAACGGGCACTATCTCGTCTGCCACGAGTCTGAGGCTTGCGTCCGCGAGTACGATGGGGACGGCAAAATCACGTGGGAATACACGCTCGACCTCAACAACCGCCCGCGCACCGGTGGCCACGGCCCCGATGGCCACGGTGTCGAAGTCTACGGTGCGGTGCGCCTCTCGAACGGCAACACGTTGATCGCTGGCGGTAACAATAACCGCGTCATCGAAGTCACGCCGAAAGGCGATATTACATGGAGCGTTGACCAAAAAGATCTCCCCGACATCACTCTCGCCTGGGTGACCACGCTCCAAGTTCTCCCGAACGGAAACATCGTCATCGGCAATTGCCACGCCACCAAAGAGAACCCGCAACTCATCGAAGTCACTCGCGAAAAGAAGGTCGTCTGGACGTTCAAAAACTTCCAAACCTTCGGCGACAATATGGCCAGCGCCGTCATCCTCGGCATCGAAGGCCACGTGATTCGGTAACGAATAGCGGGTTTTCCTATCGCAGGAATCTTCATTCCTCCACGCACTCTGCACCGCGATTGGCATTCTCACGAATCGCGCACTACATTCGCGTGTGACACATTCCACCGGAAGGCGTTTACACTCCTTACGTAATGCGATACGCGGTGTCGGGACGAGGCGTGCATGATCGGTCGGATATTTCTAGGTCGATACGAAGCTCAAAAACTGCTCGGCGAAGGCGGGATGGGTAAGGTCTACTTAGCTAAACAAATCGATCTCGGGCGGCCCGTGGTGGTGAAGGTCATGCACGACCACATCGCCGCCGACCCGAAGTTTCGCGAGCGCTTTCAGCGCGAAACGATCTTGATGGCGCGGTTTTCTCACGCCAACGCCGTGACGTTGTACGATGCCTCGCTAACCGATTCGGTCGGCCCGTGCATCGTGATGGAATACGTGAAAGGCGTAAACCTCGAGAGTTTACTCCAGAAAAACGGCCGACTCTCGGCAGGACGTATCGGCAAAATCCTGACGCAACTTTGCGATGTGTTGCAGGCCGCACACGATGAGGGCATCGTCCACCGCGACTTGAAGCCCGCGAACATCATGATCTCCGAACCGGAGACGCCGAAAGAGCGCGTCAAGGTCATGGACTTCGGCTTGGCGAAAACGATCGACGAAGCCCACGCGCGGAAGGTGACCGACACCACGGTCGATTTCGCAGTCGGCACGCCGGGTTATATTTGCCCGGAGCAGATTCGCGGCGAAATGATGGACCATCGCGGCGATTTGTACTCGGTCGGCGTGCTGTTGTTTGAACTCCTCTGCGGGCGGTTGCCTTTCCAGGGTGCGTCGAGCATGGATGTGCTTTTGGCACACGCAACTGAAGACCCACCGACGTTTGCGGAACTCGGGTTGGCGGGCGTGATTTCGCGTGCGGTGGAAGATGTCGTCCGCGATTGCATGGCTAAAGACCCAGCGAAACGCCCACAATCGGCACGCGAATTATCCGCACGATTCGCGGCCGCCACGGGCCAAGTACAAGGCGACCGTGCGATTGCGGCGAGTATTGCCGCAGTCAGTGAAGGCACCGATAGCAACCCGATTTTACTTTTGCAAAGTGCGCACGTGAATCACGCGCAGTCCGCACACGATATTCGCCTCAGTGCCAATTCGCCGCTTTCAGTACCGCACCCCACGTCGAATTATCACCCGGTGCAAGCGCCGCCCAACACGCCGATGCCGATCTCGAAACGCGATGGCGATGTGCTGCCGTTCCGGCTCGATGCGTGGATGCCGGAAAGCGTTGCCGTCATGAAGTTGCGCGGCTTCGTTCACGACACCGCAGGCGATGTCATCGAAAATCTGGCGGGGCTGATTCGCGTACGCTTGAACAAAACGGGACCGGGTGGGGCGCTCGGATGGCTCGGTTTCGGGAAAAAATCGGATGGCCCGCTCGAAGTGAAATTGTTCTTGAAACGTGTCGGTACTGGCACCGATAATCGCCTCAGCATCGACGTGCATTTCCTGCCCGGCCACCCGAGTTTGCTCTACGATGAATCGTGGCGCAACCGCTGCACATCATTGTTCGTGAAGCTTCGCGGTTACCTGATGGCGTGATCGGATATCTTTCACTTTGTGGCAGTAATTAGCTTTTCGAACACGACCAGATTGCTGTTTCGGTCGGCGTCCCAGCGGATGCCGACGATGTCGTAGCCGAGTTCGATCGCGAGGTGCAGCATCGGCCGTTGCTGGTTGTAGCACTCCAGGCGAATCGATTCGTATTGCTGTTTGGCAGCCCAGGTTTGGGCGGCTTCCATCAGTTGCGAACCGAGGCCCGAACGGCGATGTTGCGGTAATACGCCGTAGAACCAGGCGTAATACGTGTCGGGTTTCGTCTCGAAACCGAGGAAAAACCCCGCTGGCTCATCGCCCACTTTCGCAAGCATATACAGCGGGTTGTGCCGCCCCTGGAAGCGACGGCGGAACGTATCGATGTTTCGCGCCGGTCGGAAGATCTGATTGTAAAGTGCGACGATTTGCGGCAACTCATCCGCACTGACAACATCAATTATTGCATTGGCCACAGGGTAAACTCCCGCTGCGAAACGTTAGTGACCCGGACGATACAAGCCGGTTACGATCTGTTCCCACGATGGCACGTTCCAAGTTGCCACGATGTCCCGCATGACGTTTTCGTTCGATTCATCGTGATTCTGCGCGACCGTTGCCACGCGGCCGTACTCCTCGGCTTCTTCTTCGACGTAGCCATCGGTTTCTTCGCCGCTCTCCGCATCCGTACCTTCGGCGGCTTCGCCCGGTTGTGCGGTAGTCGCTCCGCCCTTTTTCTTGCGACGGCGACGACGCTTCTTCCGGCGTCCGGCTTCGCCGGGTGCTTCGCCGTTCTCGGGACCGTCGGTTTCATCGCCGTCTTCGCTATCTTCGCAAACCGGCTCCGCATGCAATTCCGTCAGCACTACCGTGTCTTCCATGTCGTGATCGTGCTCGTCCACCGCGACCCATTCGTCATCGAGGTTTGCGGGTGGCGATTTCGCCGGCGTGGAGTCGAGGCCGAGTTCCTCGGCTAACGTGGACCAGGGGGAATCGTCATCGGGCGTGTTCATGGTGCGTTTCGTTCGAGTGTCCCATTCGGGGTCATGAGCTTAAACGATATTCTATCGCGCCGCACGCACGGTGGAAACGAATGCGGGGATGATCGACTCGCGTACGCTCGCAACCGACAGCGAGCGCGGTGGCCCCACTTCGATGATTCGGTCGCCGCTTTCGCCGCCAAACGCTTCGCACAGAATGCTCGCGAGGTTGTCGCCGTCCGGCAGATCTTCACGATGGACTGCGTATGTGTCGTCCGGCTGAACGGGCAAAATCCGTTCGAGAAAATCTTCGGTCACATCCGCAGGAAGAGTCACGCCGGGGAGTATGCGGTTGGCGAATTCCCGAAACGCATGTTCGAGCAACTCGCGGGGTGGCAGAATCAAGAACGTGGCCATTTCGCGGCTCCGCGTGGGTCGAATGGGCTGGTGCCGAGTGAGTATCGACCAGCGAACGAACGCGAAACGGCCAAGAAATGAATGCGGCTTAAAGCGAACGCAGCCGAACTCCATACGAGCCGCAACGCCGTTACAGGCGGTCGCTTTCCGGAAGTATCAGTTCGAAAGACAGAGTTTTTTCACAAGAACTTGCGAGCGCCGATTGTTCCGGTCGTACAACTCGCGACGGGTGGGTGGAAGATCGTCGGGAGTGCCGAGCCGAAACCCGCCCTTTTGAATGAAGTAATTGATCGCCTGCGTGGACAAGCAAAACAGTTCCGCGAACCCTTTCGCACGCGCCGTGTTCTCGATGAACGCGATGAGCTTCCCACCGATGCCTTTGTTTTCGTAGCGATTATCAACGTAAACCGACGCAAGTTCGGCTTTGCCCACATCTGGGTACGTGTGCAGGGCCGCGCACGCGACGGGGTTGC
>JANXNT010000869.1 GCA_025353985.1 Limnoglobus sp. | reverse complement strand
ACACACTCGGCTAACAGTCACAAGATTTCCTCGCTAGGAGTTCACACGAAACGGTGGGCGATAAGCAGAATCGCTCGTCGCTCGGACTATACCATCGGCCCGCAATTGTTCGATCAATCCCGTCCATGGGCCGATGGAAGTACTGGTGCAGACCGTTGCGCGTTTTACTTGTTTTGCGGCACGCTCCCATTCCTTGGCCATCTGCTTCGGTTCGACCCAGTTCGGTTTGGTCCGAGTCGCCAAGCACTTCTCGCGGTAGGCTGCACCAAAAGTCTCCGCGACCCAGTGTTCGTATTTGGCGAACCAATTCAACAGCTGCGGGACAAGCGTTCGGTACTGGACCAGTTCGCGCGCCGTATTCGGGTGAATGAGTCGCCCGAGTTGTTCGGGCTCGTGAACGCCGATTGCCGTTTCGCGTGCGGTCAGCTTCGGAGCGAAGTCGTAGCGGCGAACGAACACCCCGCCCCGGTTCGGTTCGGAATACATCGCGCCAAAGCCCCAGAGAAACACACTCCCGCCCGATTCCACATTCGCCGTGTACATCGCGCCACTCCGCGCCGGGGTGGGCGAGCGGTACTGACACATCCCGAGGTCGAGTAACACGTTCCCTTTCTTCCGCACGATATCGCGGCCAAAGCACCACATTTGCTGATCGAATAGCCCCGCCGTCCAGCGACGGAAGCCGAGTTCGGAACGGGTGCGTGTCATGCCTCAGCCTCTACGCGATGAGATCGTAAGAATCTGTGCCTCCCAGTCTTGTGAGCCGGTAGCATTGGGAAGATCGTCCGAAGAGTGCAACATTATCCCGGCGGTGCCTTCTTCTCTCGCTGCGGTCGATCAGTACACGCAATGTCGAGTCCGCTGATGGCGACGTAGTGCATCCACTTCTGCATGTTCGATGCGAATATTTGCCTCGAATTTTGGCGATTGTCTGGCTTTTTTTACCTAGGTCATCGCGTCAAATCCTCGAGACGCTACTCACTCAATGAACCTCGCGAAGCGACCAGACCGAGTAATAAACAACACAGTATGACCAAGTAATACTATTAAGTACGCGGTACGTCCGACAGAGGTTCGCCATCTAAAACGATTTTGAGAAAAAATTTATGTCGGCTCAAATGAAAGAACGTACTAAATACGGCGTAGGGCACGCCCTGCAATCAGGTGTGTGAAGTTAGAGATTGTGAGGAAGGGTCGACGCTGCGGTGGAAGTTTGTCAAATTATAACTTCATTTTGTAAATTAAATATTTGATTACTTGTTAAATAAAATGTTAGCAAAGTCACAATTAATTACTAACGTTCGGCGGGTAGTTTCGAATCACTCGGTTCGCGGGTGAAGGTGATTCCAAAATCCCCGAGGAACGCCATGAGGGCTTCCGGAGTAACTTCCGGACCGACATTCGATTGCTGTTTAATCGGCTCAGTGATGGTACTTTTGACTTCGAATACCGCCCGCTCGCTGTACCCGCGCTGCTTCCCCCGCGTCTTGAGCAGGAAGCACACCGCCCACGCCTGCCCTTTCGCGACGGCGGCATCGATCGCCGACTCGGCCATTTCGAGACGCCCCTCCGGCAACTCGGACACAAGCGTCGTCAGCTCGGGCGAAGCGGCCACCCGGTGGTTGATCGCGGTTCGGCTGACTTTGAGCTTCGCGGCGTAGCGGTGATAGTTCCCACAACTCGAAGTGAGGAGTACGGGAACTCTGTGAGATACTCGGTGTCCGGTGTCGAAATCAGAGTCGCCTTCGGGCGTTGAGCACCATACACGCCGAGCATGAAAGACGTAGGCGAGATGTGGGAATCCCGATCCGGCGGGAAGTGCGTCTTCGCGTGGGTGGTGGATAAGGATTGGGCGACGTTGGAAGCCCGTTTGAAAGCGATTCCGCTGCAATGAAATGGCTTCCAGTTAGTCTTCGGTGAATAGTTTTTCGTGGCCGTGTGACGGGTAGAATAGCACTGACAAACGAACCAAGTGGGAGCCCCCAGCCAATTGATTTTGGCAATACCGATGGGGGGTTTGGAGGCGTAATATGGGCGGATTTGGCAGCGGAAGCTGGATTCGATACGGGGTAAAATCGCGGGTGGAAAGCTCGCTCACGTTGGCAGTGCGGGACGTACGGAAATCACTTCGCGACGGGGCGGCAGGCTCACTTGCCTGGACATGGAACCGCGGCAGCAACTATTCCATCGGCTACACCGTTGCGGCCAACGGACACTGGTTTATACTCACGCTGAGCTATCGCTGGAATAACAGCGAAGACATCCGCATTCCGATCATGCTGCAACCGACGCGGCCACACTTCGGGGGCCAACGCTGGTGGTTCACGTGTCCGTTGATTGTCGGCGAGATTTCGTGCCGTTGCCGTGTCGGCAAGCTTTATCTGCCCCCGGGGTCGAAGTATTTCGGCTACAGGAAGTGCCACAACCTGACT
>JANXNT010000850.1 GCA_025353985.1 Limnoglobus sp. | reverse complement strand
CAACGACAATCATGGGGGTCGGTTCCGCCTAACGGGTTACGGATCGGACCGCAGGAAGGCACACTTGCGTTGTATGAGTTAGGCAAGATGTGACGATAAGGCAAGGGTCGTTCGTGCAGTTCGAATCGGTAATGCCCTCCTCCGAGAATATTCACGGCAAATTGATGCTTTCGCCGCCGGCCCGGATTGCCTATGCGGACACCTCGAAATCGACTTGCCTCGCATCGCCTCCGATTTTTTGACGTTGCGTTCTCGTGTGTGTGTTGCGAAATCTTACCCGACGAACACGCCGAATGGGATTTCGTCGAACGGCTGGGCTGTGAGTGTGCGGTTGCGGACGTCGTTCGATGCGAGGGTGTATGCCTGCGAACCGCGTACCGTTATCAGCACGTCGGCGATGCCGTCGCCGTCGGTGTCGCGGGTCGTCACGCGGGTGCCGTCGGTGTGGGTCGGGTCGCTGACGAATGTCTCGGCGATGCGTTGCTCGCCGGTCCAGATTCGCACGTGAGGACCGCCGCCAGGTCCGGCTCCGGTGACAATTTCGGCGATGCCATCGCCGTCGAAATCGGCCGCCGCCACGAACACCCCGCCGCGGTAGTCGTCGTATGCCATGTAGCTCAGAAGTTCCGCGCCGGTGCGGCCACTAATCGCCCGCACGTGCGGTCCGCCACCGGCCCCGGCACCTGTGATTATGTCCTCAAATCCATCACCGTCGATGTCCGCGCTCGCCACGTTGACGCCACCACCGAAGGCCTCGTCGTATGCGAAGAAGCTCATAAGTTCTCTGCCGTCGCGGCCATTCCAGACTCTAACGTGTGGCCCGCCACCCGGCCCGGCTGCGGTAATAATATCGAGCGTGCCATCGCGATTCACATCGGCTGCCGCGACGTTGACACCACCGGTAAAGTCTTCTGCGAAAGCGTAAAAGCTGAAAATGTCTAGCCCCGTCGCGCCGTCGATGAGCCGAACGTGCGGCCCGCCACCCGGCCCCGCCGCCGCCAATAGGTCGGGTACGCCATCGCCAGTAAAATCGACCGCAGTGCCCGTGCCCGGAATCCCGAACGGCGTCGCCGAAAACACAGTCAAGCCGCTTGCCGCATCAATCACACCAATCGTATTCGCACGATTCACCGCCAACCACCGGGAAATTTGCGGCAAGATTGGGGGAATCGATGGCGTCACAGTGGGAGGCACCGCAGGTGACAGTATCGGCGGAACCGCGGGTGGGATGACTGGCGGAGAAGTTGGTAACACGACGGGCGGCACCACGGGTGGCAATACCGGTGGCAAAGTCGGCGGAACGACGGGCGGCACGACGATTGGAGGAAATAGCGGCGGCACCGTTGGCGGAACGACGACAACCGGCGGCACGACTAGTGGAACGACGGGCGGCACGACGATTGGAGGAACGACGGGCGGCACGACGATTGGAGGAACGACGGGCGGTACAGCAGGCGGCACCGTTGGCGGAAC
>JANXNT010000827.1 GCA_025353985.1 Limnoglobus sp. | reverse complement strand
CGACGATATTCCGACCGTCAACTTGTCTGTGAGCGCAAACGCGGGAACCGAAGTCGGGGCAACCGCAATCACGGTGACTGCCACCGCCTCTTCGCCTGTAATCGGGGACGCGACCGTGACTGTTGCTGTCACAGGCACTGGAGTCACCGCCGGCGATTTCACGTTGTCGAACGCCACGATCACGATTCTCAACGGCCAAACAACGGGCACCGTGACGTTCACCGTCGTCAACGATACGCTGGTCGAGCCGCTCGAAACGGCGACGCTGACGATTTCGAATCCATCGGCGAACCTCGCCCTCGGCGCGACCACCAGCCAGACCATCGCCATCACCAGCGACGATATTCCGACCGTCAACCTGTCGGTGAGTGCAAACGCGGGCACCGAAGTTGGGGCAACCGCAATCACGGTGACTGCGACCGCTTCTTCGCCTGTGATTGGAAACGCGACCGTGACCGTTGCCGTAACCGGCACCGGCATCACCGCAGGTGACTTCACGTTGTCGAACGCCACGATCACCATCTTGGACGGCCAAACGACTGGCACGGTGACGTTCACCGTCGTCAACGACACGCTGGTCGAAGCGGTCGAAACGGCGACGCTGACGATTTCGAATCCGTCGGTGAATCTCGCCCTGGGCGCGACCACTCAGAATATCGCCATCACCAGCGACGATATTCCGACCGTCAACTTGTCTGTGAGCGCAAACGCGGGAACCGAAGTCGGGGCAACCGCAATCACGGTGACTGCCACCGCCTCTTCGCCTGTAATCGGGGACGCGACCGTAACTGTTGCTGTCACCGGCACCGGAATCACGGCTGGTGACTTCACGTTATCGAACGCGACGATCACCATCTTGAGTGGCCAAACGACTGGCACCGTGACGTTCACCGTCGTCAACGACACGCTGGTCGAGCCGCTCGAAACGGCGACGCTGACCATCTCGAATCCGTCCGCAAATCTCGCCTTGGGCGCGACCACCACCCGAACCATCGCCATCACCAGCGATGATGTCCCACCGAATACGCCGCCGACGATTTCGGATGTCGTCAATCAGAGTGGTCTCACGAACGCGACATTCGGCCCGTTGGCATTCACCGTAAACGACACGGAGACGCCGTTGGGCAGCCTGATTGTGTCGGCGACATCGTCCAATCTTGCGCTGATTGCGAACGCCTCAATTGTGTTCGGCGGTGTGGCGGGAAGCCGCAATGTGACGTTGACTCCAACGAGCGGGCAGACGGGAATTTCGACGATCACCCTTACTGTCGCAGATGGTAACGGCGGCACTGCTACCGATACGTTCACCGTGACGGTCACTTCGCCACCCGTCGTACCTCCGGTCGTTCTTCCGGTCGTTCCTCCTGTCGTTCCGCCCGTCGTTCCGCCAGTGGTTCCGCCAACAGTGCCGCCATTGCCGAAGCCCACGCTCGTTGGATCATCGCAATTTGGAGTCGGTGCCGACACAGGTGCGGGCAGCGTTACGCTTTATAACCCCGATCAATCGGTGCGATACACCGTGACGCCGTTCGCGGGATTTACGGGTGGCGTTCGCACCGTTGCGGCCGACTTCAATAACGATGGCGTCGCCGATCTCGTCGTGGGCACGGGGCCGGGGATCGCGACGCGCGTCGTGATTCTCGATGGCAAGACGCAAGCGGTGCTGTTCGATACGGGACCGTTCGAAGCCTTGTTCACCGGTGGGGTATACGTCTCGGCAGGCGATGTGACGGGCGATGGCATTCCCGATTTGGCGATCTCGCCCGGCGAAGGCGGCGGGCCGCGCGTCGATGTGTACAGTGGCGCGGCCAACTTCCCGAAGATCGCGAGTTTCTTCGGCATCGACGATGTGAATTTCCGTGGCGGCGCACGCTCGGCGATCGCAGATATGACCGGCGACGGCACTGCCGATCTCATTGTGGTCGCTGGCTTCGGTGGTGGGCCACGAGTGGCCGCGTTCGATGGCAAATCACTTGCGACAAAGCCCGTGAAGATCATCGGCGACTTCTTCGCCTTCGAGCAAGCTTTGCAAAACGGCATCTTCGTCACCGCCGGTGACATCAACGGCGATGGCTTCGCAGACCTGATCGCGGGCGGCGGCCCCGGTGGCGGCCCGCGCGTGTTGGTACTCGATGGCAAGAGTTTGTTGAGCAATCAGTACGTGAATCTCGCGAATTTCTACGTTGGCGATGTCACCAGTCGCGGTGGCATTCGCGTCGCAGTGAAGAACATCGACGGTGACACCAAAGCCGACTTGGTCGTCGGTTCGGGAAGTGGCGCGGGCAGCCACATTACGGGCTACCTCGGCAAGAACATCACTGCGAACGGCACGCCGACAGCTGAGTTCGATTTCGATGCGATTGGTGGATTTACGGGCGGCGTATTTGTTGGCTAATGCCAGTAGTGGTTAGTGGTTAGATAAGAATTTTTACTCGTCACTCACCACTAATCACTAGCCACTACTCCGTGTACGTCACGCTGCGGTTTGCGGTGGCGGCACGTAATCTTCGCAGATAACTTTTGCGCGAGATTTCCCTTGCACCCATGCTGAGTGTGTGGTCGGTGGTCATTTGCACGTCGAAGAGTGTGTAGCCGCGTTGCTGGAGGTGGGAAATCAGCGAGGCGAGTGCGACTTTGGAGCCATCGGTGATGTAATGGAACATCGACTCGGCTGCGAACAGGCCACCGATGGCGACGCCGTAG
>JANXNT010000811.1 GCA_025353985.1 Limnoglobus sp. | reverse complement strand
TGGACTTGCAAGTTCGAGACACGGCATGGAGTTTTCCGTGGGTTCCCCTTGCTTGCGCTACGGGCTGGCACGATGTCCCAACCGCGAACGTTGCCGACGCAGATAATCGCCCAGGTCACTTTTGCTTCGCATCAACGATATGCTTCGCACGACGCTGACGATTCATAAAACAGTCCCCGCGTGTACGGAAATCATGGGTATCCACTCTGCGTTCTCTGCGGTTAAAATTCTTTCCACTAGCGGAACGAGTGGGGAAAGTGAAAAGCGCGGCGGGGTTCACATCGCTCGCATCGCCACAATCTCGTGTACGAACCGCAGTTTCTCGATCACGGGGGCAGAGATGACGAACGGATAGCCGTCGGCGAGGCCCATGCCGCGGTTGAGATTGTTCAACAGAAACGTGAGTGCGTGCCAGCGTTCGATCATCGCAGGGAAAGTCAATCTCTCGCTTTCCGGCAATTCGCTTCCCAATTTTAACTCGGGTTCGTTCGCTCGCTTCGGTTTCATCGACATGCCGCAATCGCTCGCCGTTTCGAGTGTGTCGATCATGTGCAGGTAATGCGTCCACGTTTCGGCCCAATCCTCCCACGGGTGCGTGGTGGCATACGCCGAGATGAATTGATCCTGCCAGTTCGGGGGCGTGCCGTTCTGGTAATGTCGCTCCAGTGCTTTGGCGTAATCTTCGCGTTCGTCGCCGAAGAGTTCGCGGTACCGGTCGAGGTGCGGACCATCTTTGATGAGTTGGTCCCAATAATAGTGGCCGATTTCGTGGCGGAAGTGCCCGAGCAGGGTGCGGTACAACTCGTGCATCTGGTGGCGTCGGCGTTCGCGCTCGGCATCGTCGGCCTCGGCGATGTTCATCGTAATCAAGCCGTCGTCGTGGCCAGTCAACACCGGCTTGCCGTCTTTGCTATCCGCGTCGTCGAGGAACTCGAATGCCAGCCCCGTTTCGGATTCTGCCTTGCTAACTAGCGGCAGTTTGAGCGAGAGCAAACTATAGAACAAACGTCGTTTGGCGACTTCGAGCTTGAACCACGCCTCTTTATTACCCGGCGTGCTCAGGTTCGGAATGACGCGCGTAAACCGGCACGACACGCAAAACGAGTCGCTATCGTCGGCGGCCACGGCCCAGTTACAGATGTTGTGATCGGTATAGTTCTGGCACAATTTGTACGACTGGCCTTTGGCGCGAGCGAGCGGCGAATGCCATACTCCGCCTTCGCCAGGGTCGAGTGACCCCGTCACGCCCTGATCCGGCAGATACGCGAGCGGGCGCTCGCATTTGACGCAACGAACACTCTCAAAAAAAACGAGATGATCGCAATGATCGCAGTGGAAGACCTTCATCGAGTTCCTCGGGCGGCGGGTAGTGGAAACGACCCGCAGAAACAGCAAATGACGTGCCGCGTAATAATTAGCCGCGACGCGCAGGCTTTGCGAAGCGGAGCGCGTGGGCTTTACGCATCACTGATAATGCGTGAATCGCACGCGCTCCGCTACGAAGACTCCGCGTCGCGGCAATTCCGAGGATTAGCCGCGGCGGCCTGGCTTCGTGCTGGGTTTCGGCGTGCTGCTGAAGCAACCTTGCTGATTCAACAAAATGATCCAGAGGGGAATCGAAAAGATCCACAAACCGACGCCGAGGAGGATCCACATCTTGGCGCGCTTCTTAGCTGCGGCGTCCATTCCGGTTTTGCGACGGGCCACGGGCACTTCATCCGAGGGTGGCGCGAAGTCCGCTGGGTTGTGCGAATCGGCGAACTCGTACGTTGGCGTGATTTGCGCCCCGTGCGGTTCGACGTACGGCATCGCCACCCAACCGCCGCTGGCAACGGGCGAATCGGCGGGCGTCAGCAGCGCGACATCATTGCCTTCCACCGACGCGGAATCGGCGAGTGGCACTTCCAGATCGCTGTGTAAAATCTCGTTGTCGGCGATCGGCGCGAGCGATACCGGCGGTTCGAGGAACGGGCGTAATTGCTCGGCTACCACCTCTGCCGTCGGGCGTTCTTCCGGATTTCGCGACATCATCGCACGGACGAGCACGACCAGTTTCGCGGGCAGATCGGGTCGGATGTATTCCAAAATCAGCGGTTGCCCCGATGCGATTTTCGCCGCCATCTCGATGGCCGAATCGGCCTCGAACGGCGCACGCGACGTGAGCAGAAACACCAGAGTTGCACCCAAACTGTAAATGTCGCCGGCCGCAGTCGGTGTGGCATTCTCGGCGCGTTCCGGCGGGTAATACGCGAGTTGCCCGGGGGTGGGGGCGGGGTGGGAATTCGCCCAGTCGATAGCGTTCGGCCGCAATGGCACTAAGCCGAACTCGGATAGTTTCAACACCGCATCGTGGGCGGGGCGAAAAATCGGCGAGCCATCGGGTTTCTTCCGCGACGATTGCACCATCGGCCCGACGACGAGGTGCGCCGGTCGGACATCGCCGTGCGCGATACCGCCACCGTGTGCCGCATCCAAGCCCTTCGCCGCTTGCTGCGCGAACCGGCACGCCAGGAATGTCGGCATCGGCCCAATGTCGCGAACCAGGCTTTCGAGGTTCGAGCCATCGAACGGTACGAGCGTCGCATACAGTTCATCGTGGTACGCGCCGACATCGAGAATGGGCATCAGGTTTTCGTGCGAAATCGGCGCGGCAGCTTGTGCCCGTTGCACGAATGCGGAGAGATTATCCGCCGGGGCCAGCCAGTCGGTACGCAGTCGCCGGACCATCACGGGTGTGCGCAGGCTCGGGTGGAGTGCGCGAACGACAGTGCCACCGGGACAGTTTCCGGCTTCGTCGAGAATCGGGTAACCGGCAAACGTGAGTTCGCGCCCGCGCCCCGTGCGGATCCGTTCGGCCTGGAACGATGTGATTGCGCCGCGTGCCAATAACGACTCGCATAACGCGGCCAAATTCTCCTGGGGAACGTCCGGTTGATGGACGAGTTCATCGAACTGATCTGGCGGGAGAAGGTGATTCTCGCGGGCCAAGCTGAGGAACGATTCGACGGAATCGGAGGCCATCGGGGCACGATCTCATGGCGGAAGCAGGGGTGTCGGTTACTAAACATTCTAAGCGAGTGGCGTTCGGCAGACCAACGCGAAGTTCGACGGAATTTTCAAAGCGAACATGCGACCGAACGGCACGGCATGGCCAATCTGTTGCAACATCTCTAACGCATATAGGAACGTCTGATTCGAAATTCCTCTCTCAAGAAGTCTCACCATGTCGATTGCCATCACTTGCCCCGCTTGTGGGGGTCAACTGAAAGCCCCCGATACCGCCGTCGGAAAGCGAGTGCGCTGTCCGAAGTGCGCGAAACCCGTGACGGTGCCTGCGGCGGAAGAAGGGTTCGAAGTCGTAGACAGCGACGACGATCGCTCACCGCGGCAACCCCGCAAAAGCCGAGTCGTAAGCCGGAAGCCGCTTTACATCGGTCTCGGTTGTCTCGCTGCGTTCGTGTTGATTCTCGGGATCGTCGGCATCACGATGTACAATTCGTCGGTTGAAGCCGCACGCCTGAAAAAGATTGCAGACGATGAGTTTAAGCTGCATTACGATAAATTCGTAATTGAATCCGACTTCGACAAGTTGAATGCCAAGAACTATCGGGTGACAATTGCATCGATTCAAAAGACGGGTAGCCATCTCGATATCGACTATGAATTCACTGCCGGTTACCCGGAAGACCGATCTCCCCACAACATCGGGTTCGTCTTCCGCCAAGACAACAATGATATTGTGATCGATGCAATCAAATCGTACTTACTTATCGATAAGAAGGCGATATTGCATATCCGGAGAGTTCCTGGACTCGATCCGAGCAAACCATTCGAAGTCTGGATGATTTCGCTTCTCGAGTTGTCGCGGCCCGATTTAACGATCTCTAACAAGTTCGCCGTCGAGTGACAAATGAAGAGTCCGAAATGGACTTCCTCCCTTTGCGTTTTGCCAAATCCCGTTCGCGTACACTAGATCAGAAAGGACCACACTACGGAGGGGCACCGAATGTCGCGCTGGGTTGGCTATGCGGTGATGGCGTTTTGTTTGGCCATCGGTATCGGGATGTTGTTCACTTGGATCAGTCGCGGACGGGCGATGCAAGATCGTGCGAACGCGCAGAATAGCCTGCGCGAACTCGCGTTGTTCGGCCAAGTGTTCGAAACGACGGACCAGGGCAAGCAGCACAAAAAAGATTCACGCATCGTGAATGGCATCTTGCCGGGCACCATCGCTAACGACGCACTCACGCCCGAACAACGGCTCAGTTGGGTGGTACTCGAACTCGAATGGTTCAACCAGAAGCGGCAAAACACCGGTGCATTACGGCTCGCGATTCGCACCGATTTGGCGTGGGATGCGGAAACGAACCTGCCACCGGGGCGGACCGTGTTGCGGAACCTCATCTGCGGTGCGAGCGTGCCGAACGTGGCGGCGGGGGAACCGGCGGCCACGCAGTTCGTCGGCCTCGCGGGGCTGGGTACGAACGGCGCGATGTTACCCGCAACGGATCGCCGTGCCGGGGCCTTCCGCTACGACGGCGCGACGCCGTTCGACGCCTTCACCGATGGCATTTCCAACACGATCCTGTTCGGCGAAACGAACGCCAACCTCGGCGCATGGATTCGCGGTGGGCCATCGACCGTCCGTAGTCTGGACGACGCGATTGGGGCAAAAGCGTTCATCGGCATCGGTGGCCAATTCGGCGGCATCCACGCCCACGGAGCCAACTTCGCCTTCGCTGACGGCAGCCAGAAGTTCCTCACCGAAAATACGAACCCCGGCGTGCTAAAGGTATTCTGCACCCTCGCCGGCGGCGCGGGCGAATTCGTTGCGGAGTGAAGGTCAGCAGTCAGTAGGCGGTTTTGTTAGACCGATGCGCCAGTTTTGAAGTTGCGTAATTCAAACCCTGATACTCGCTTTGACAACGTTCATTTTCGAAAACCCGGTGAGCGGCACGGCGTAAGCGTGTCCGTGTGAACCCTCTGTGGCTACCACGGCATGCTTACGCAATGCCGCTCGCCGGGCGCAGGTTTGTGCGTGAAACGACCGCAATTTCATGGCAGAGGTGCGAAACTTCAAAACGCGCCAGCGAGGGAAACTCACGAATATGTGCGTCATCGCAAAATGATAATATCCCACGCACCGAACGGTACGTGGGACACGCGCTCTATCGCTTTTCGCCGTAGTAGGCGTAGGGGTTTGTGGCTTTCGCGGGCTTGCCCTGGAAGGAGATCTTGACGTTATCGTCCTTTGGCGTTGGTGCGAGTGGGGCGGGCGGTGGCATTGGCTCCGCCTTCGGTTGGGGCACGGGGCTGGTTGGGCCGCCATCGTAGCGGAAGGTGCCGCCGGGGTTGTTCGTGCCGGGTTGCGGTTCGGCGTATGGCGACGGGATCGCACGCTCGCGATTGAGCGGATCGTTGCGAGTGATCGGCTGCATGGGTTCGTTCATTCGCAGTGCCAAACTCAACGTGAGTGCCGTGTTGGCTGCGAGTCCGCCGATCGGGCAGAAGCCGCTGGAGTAGTACGACGGCGCGTAGTAATAGCTCGGCGTGTAGTACACCGGCGGCGCGTAATAACGCGGGGTGTAATAGTACGAAGGCGTGTAGTAACTCGCCGTGTTGTAATAGTAGCTCGGCCGGTAGCTGCTATATCCATACGAATACCCACCGTAGCCGTGTGAATACCCACTGTAACCGTAGGAATAGCCACGGTGGTGGTTGTGACGGACGAGGTCGGTGTCGTCGGTCGTAGCAGTCGAACTGCTGGCGGTCGTTTGCGCGGTGGGCGAGTAGCGCCCGAGTTTCTGGGCCGGATCGTCGGCCGCTGAACTGACACTGGCCCCGAAGGCCATGCCGATTGCACAGATTGCGATACGCATCATCGAAAATCCCCTCTCGAAAGAGTTTTGCACCAACTCCCCCATCGAGTGGCAATACCTTACGGATGGGTGTTACCTAAATCCATCGTAACGAATTTGCGAGTCGACGCTACCGGTTTTTTTGAATTCTGCGAACTGTCATTGCAATGTCATACTCTGATTCAGTCCCATGGAATTAACCTGTTTCCGAGAATCTCGCATGTCGTTTTTGCGCAAAGTGCTGGTGATCGATTCGCACACGGGTGGCGAACCGACGCGGATTGTGGTGACGGGCGGGCCGGAACTCGGCGGCGGTAGTGTGGCGGAGCGGAGTTTGCGGTTTCGCGATCATCACGATGGTTTTCGCTCGTTCGTGGCCGACGAGCCGCGCGGGTCGGATATTCTCGTCGGCGGGTTGTTGGTTCCGTCCGAAGATCATGCGAATGCGTGCGGGATCATTTTCTTCAATAATATCAGCACGCTCGGCATGTGCGGGCACGGCACCATCGGCCTCATGGCTACGCTCGCGCACCTCGGGCGCAACGGCATCGGCGCGCACCGCATCGAAACGACTGTCGGCGTCGTGACGGCGACTTGGGAGGGCAACGGGCGTAGTGCCGTGCGCAACGTACACAGCTATCGGCACGCGGAGAATGTCTCGGTGAACGTCGAAGGTTATGGCTGGGTGACGGGCGATGTCGCTTGGGGCGGCAACTGGTTCTTCCTCGTCGGCGAGCACCGCGAGACGCTGGAAGTGCGGAATTCCAAGCGATTAATCGATGTCTGCACGCGGATTCGCGACGCACTCGTGGCGAGCGGCACGACGGGCGCGAACGGTGCCGAGATCGATCACATCGAACTGTTCAGCGCGCCGGCCGACCCACAAAACCATAGCCGCAACTTCGTGTTCTGCCCCGGTAGCGCCTACGATCGCTCGCCGTGCGGCACGGGCACCAGCGCCAAACTCGCTTGCCTGGCCGCATCGGAAAAGTGGCCACCCGGCGAAATCTGGCGTCAAGAAAGCATCATCGGTAGCGTCTTCGAAGCGCATTACGAACGCGACGGCAACGGCATCATTCCCACGATCTGCGGCAGTGCGTACATCACCGCCGAGACGACACTTTTGCTCGAAGATGGCGACCCGTTTCCCGCCGGCGTCCCTACGAAATAGGTTATCGAGCGGGGTACGACATCGTTCGGGCGATCCCGCAGCAGTACAGTGAAAGGAATTGTGCGATTGCATCGACTCTGCGAACATCACCACTATGTCCCCAACGATTGATCCGCCCGTTCGTGCCCGATTCGACCCCGAGCGATGGGCGTGGCTGATCGCGCCGATCGGTGCGATTTTGCTCGCACTGTCGTTT
>JANXNT010000761.1 GCA_025353985.1 Limnoglobus sp. | reverse complement strand
ACGTAGCGGGGCGTGAGGCCGCGGTCGGCGCTGGCGGTACTCGCGGTCAACTCGTGGCGGCGGACTAGCCCGAAGTCGCCGACCTTGACGCGGTCGTCGTCGGTCAAAAAGCAGTTCGACGGCTTCACGTCGCGGTGTAAGACACCGAGGCGATGCGCTTCGATCAGGCCGTCGATGACATCGAGAATTCGCGCGAGTGCATCTTCGGCTTTCAGTGGACCGATGCGGTCGACGAGATCTTTCAGCGTGCTGCCGGGCATCAGTTCCATGACGATGAACGGACGGCCGGCGTCAGCGTCCGCACCGTACACGAATACGCAACGCGGATGGCTGATCTGGCTCGCGAGACGCCCTTCCTGCTTGAAGCGCTCGACCGAACGCGGGTTCGACGACAGCGAAGAATTCAGCAACTTCACCGCCACCCGCTCGCCGCTATCTTCGGATTCGGCTTCGTAAACGCTGCCCATTCCACCCGAACCGAGCGGGCGAATCAGGCGGTAGTTGCCGACGCGGTCGATCTCCGGCATTGTGGGGGATAGTTCATTTCCGGCTGCAAACGAAGGGGCAATGTGTTGAAAATCGGCCGTTTCGTTGGGGTCCGACGAGGGGGGCGAGGTACTTTCGATCCGCTGGCCGCAGTACATGCAGAAACGGGCATCGCTCGTAATCGAGAGCGGACGTTCGCATTTCGGGCAATTCTGTCGCATAGAGAACATCCCGCTTTCGCTGATTCCATCGTTATTCTAGCAAAACGACCCGCCATTTCATTCGATCGGGAATTCGCGCCACGAATGCAGTGTGCGGGGGATATACTCAGTGCAATCACGTGTAGTTCTGGGGTCCGTGCGATGACGCCGATTCGCTTGCCGTTTACCGATGCGATGTTGCGGCTTGCGTTGCCGTTTCCGGGGTCGTCGACCGGTCTGCGGGTCGCGTTCACGCTGTTGTCGCTCGGCTTCGGTCTCGCGTTGCTGATCTGGTTGTATCGCTACGAATTGAAGCTCATCTCCCGGCGGTTCGCGTTCGCTTTGCTCGGCTTGCGGCTCGCGATTTTCGCTTCCATTTTTGCCATGCTCGCGTTCGAGCCGATACTCGCACGGTCGCTGACGGAGGAAGTGCCGGGGCGGGTGATTATCGCGATCGATCGCTCGGACAGCATGAAAGTGACCGACCCGAATCGAACCGCACAAGAAAAGTTGCGTATCGCGAAAGTGCTGCAACTCGTGCCCGAATTGGCGACAGACAACCAACTCGAAGCGTGGGCGAAAGACTGCGAGACAATCGGGAAGCCACGCTTCGTGCTGCTCGGTGGCGAGGCCGAACGCGAGCGATACGACAAGGTCATGAAGATTCTCGACGATACGACGCGGATGCAAATTTGTTTGAAACTGCTGACACCCGAAGGCCTCGGTTTGCTCGAAGGACTGCGCCAGAAACACACGGTGGAATTGCTCGGCTTCGGCAAAGATCTGGCGAACTTGCCGCTCGACGCGAAGCGACTGCAAGCGATGCTGTTACCGGCGGGCGGCGACAAATCGCGGACGCTGTACACCGATATAAAACTGCCGCTGGCGAAGGCGGCGGAATCAGTGGCGGATAGTGCCGATGCCACGGGACCGAAGCTGCTCGGCGTCGTGTTACTTACCGATGGGCGGCACAACTGGGGCGAATCGCCGATCGTGCGTGCCCGCGAACTTGGTCAACGTGGCGTACCGATATTCTCAATCGCCATCGCACCGAAAGATCCGCCCGCCGACATCGCGCTGATTACCGCACAGGCGCAGGCATCGACCGTGTTCAAGGGCAGCATCGTGCCAATCGAAGTCGGAGTCCGCGTCACCGGGTGGCCCGCTGGCAAAATCGAAGTCAAGATCGACTTCCCGGAACAGTCCGATGGCACGAAGAAACCATCGCAGAACCAAACGATCGACCACGACGGTAACGACACGATTTACGCGCTCACGTTCAAACTGAAAATGGACACGCCCGGCCCGCAACTTATGACCGTCACTGCCGACGGCGGCGAGAAAGATCGCTTCCCTGAGAACAACCGGCGCACGGTCCGCGTGAACGTCGTTAAGGATCGTGCGAAGGTTTTGCTGATCGATGGCGAATCGCGTTGGGAGTTTCACTACTTGCACACCTGCCTCGGCCGCGACCCGAATATGGACATTCGCAGCATCGTGTTCCGCCAGCCGCGACTCGGCCGAATCAACGACGAAGAACTGCGCAAAATGGGCACGCCCGCGAAGCAACTCCCCGACGATCTCGAAGTGCTTTCCGCATACGACTGCATCATCCTCGGCGATGTCGAAGCGGCGCAGATGACGCTCATGCAGCGCGAAGCGATTGAAAAATACGTGGCCGAATCGGGTGGCACGCTGGTATTTATCGCGGGGAAACGGGCGATGCCGATGGCGTACGCCGATGGGGATAACGAGCCGTTTCGCAAACTTTTGCCGATCCGCAACCCGAAGCCGTTCGATA
Source organism: Limnoglobus sp. (assembly GCA_025353985.1). GTDB lineage: Bacteria > Planctomycetota > Planctomycetia > Gemmatales > Gemmataceae > Limnoglobus. The sequence continues at coordinate 1,419 of JANXNT010000761.1, read as the reverse complement.
GCGAGGAAGGCTTCCCGCTGAACATCACGCCCGAAGGCGAACGGAGTTGGTTCCTTTCGATGGGCGATAGCGGCGCGGAGAATCGTCTGGCTTGGGAGCGTTTCCCGCAGCATTACTGGGCCGCGATCGGCGAACTCAAAGACGGTGCGGAGGCACTGGCGGCAATCCCCGGCGGTGCGGCGAAAGATCGTGCCGCGATTGCACGCCAAAGTTACGGCTTCGGCCGCGTGCTTTACGTTGGCATCGATTCGACGTGGCGCTGGCGGTACAAGACCGGCGATTTCTTCCACCATCGCTTTTGGGGGCAAGTCGCACAGTGGGCGGCATCGGACCGGTTGCTGCCCGTGATTAATGCGGCGGGCACGATTCGTTTCGGCACGCGAGAGCCGGTTTACGTCGGCGGGCAAGCCGTGGAAGTGGTGGCACGCACGGCGGAGGCGGTCAAAAAACTGACGCCGAACGCAGTGAAGAATGCAAAGATCGTGCGACTACCCGAGGAAGCCGGTGGCAAGGAAACGCCAGCGGGGTTGATCGCGCTGACGCACCCCGAAGGCCGCCCGCGCGACCTCATGGGCAAGGTCAACGACCTAACGCCGGGCCGGTATGCGGTGGAACTCGAAGTGCCCGAATGGGCGGACCAACTGCAAGGGCCACCCGGCCCTGATGGCCGCGCCCTCACGCTACGCTGCCCGTTCGAGGTCGCGCCACCCGACAACGAGGAACTCGTCGACCTCGCCGCGAACTTGCCGCTGTTGGAGGATCTCGCACAAGCGGGCAACGGCAAAGTCTACGGCATCGAGAATGCGAAGGAACTCCTCGAAACGCTCGCGGCCCAATCGGCCACCCGCGAGTATTTCATCGAACACCCACTCCGCCAATCGTGGTGGGCATTCGGGTTGTTCCTGATTCTGCTGTCGCTCGAATGGATCTTGCGCAAATGGGCGGGGCTGCCGTAATGGTAGAAGGCACACTCCGTGTGCTGAAAGGTAGTAGGCACACTCCGTGTGCTGAAAGGTAGTAGGCGCACTCCGTGTGCTGAAAGGTAGTAGGCACACTCCGTGTGCTGAAAGGTAGTAGGCGCACCCAAGCGATGCAAAGTTGGGCTTGACGGTGTTTTTATGACATCTCGGTTCGGGTTCATCGGTTTTTGCAAAATCACAGATGCATCATTTCGATGTGGAAATTCTCGCCATCGAAACCTTTGCGGGTCGTGCTTTTCGGGCCTGTAAGGTCCGTTCTTATAGCCCAGGTCGGAGTGAGCGCAGCGAGCGCAGGCCTGGTCGATTCCGAAAATAATTCCCGTCCTGTAGGGACGGTTCAGACAGGCTCACTCTGAACGGTCCCTACAGGACCGTAGCCGTTTGCTGTTGCTTTCCCAGGCCTCCGCTCGCTGCGCTCGCTCCGACCTGGGCTGATAGA
>JANXNT010000755.1 GCA_025353985.1 Limnoglobus sp. | reverse complement strand
GTTACGGGCCCCACCGGCTCAGGCAAAACCACTACGCTTTATTCGATCCTGAATCACATCAATACCGAAGGCGTTAATATTATGACGCTGGAAGACCCGGTCGAATATCCGATGTCGATGATTCGGCAAACCTCATATTCGGACTTACGTCGATTCTGAGACGCGAAAAACCGGTTCCGGGTCAAGTGCGCCGGTTTTACGGACGAAATAGGTTGCAAGGTTCTTTCCGTATGTACTGCGAGGGCTAGAACGTGTCTATCGTTCATTCCGCCACGAAGGCGCAAGCTAGTATTGCCGAGGCTAACCCTGTGAGTCCCGACCGCTACCTGTTTACCAGCGAATCTGTATCGATGGGTCACCCGGACAAAGTGTCCGACCAGATCAGCGATGCCATTCTCGACTTTTGCCTCACGCACGACCCGATGAGCCGCGTGGCGTGCGAAACGCTCGTGACGACGGACCATTGCACGGTGGCGGGCGAGATTACGACGAAAGCCCCGCTGACGCGGCAAGCCGTCGATAAACTCGTTCGCGACACGATTGCGAACATCGGCTACGTCGATCCGAACATCGGCTTTGCGGCCAGCAATTGCCAGATCAACAACGTCATTCACGCGCAGTCGCCGCACATCAGCCAGGGCGTCGATACCGGCGGTGCGGGCGACCAAGGCATGATGTTCGGCTTCGCTTGCGACGAAACCGCATCGCTGATGCCGCTGCCGATTCACCTGTCGCACCGTTTGGTCGAATTTCACGCCGAACTGCGCCGCAACGGCACGCTGAAGTGGCTACGCCCCGATGCGAAAAGCCAAGTTACGGTCGAGTATCACGCCGACGGCACGCCATACCGCATTCACACCGTGGTGCTCAGTACGCAGCACGACGAAACCGTGATGACCAAGAAGGGCGCGACGGACTATTTCACCGACGATGCGCGCCAGATGATTATCGACAAACTGATTCTGCCCGTGCTGAAGAAAGAGCGTGCGGACCTCGTAAAGGGCAAACTCGTGATGGTCGTTCCGGGCACCCACCCGACGCTCGGCGAGTTCGATATTGCCTGCCATATCAACCCGACGGGCTGCTTCCTCGAAGGCGGCCCGCACGGCGATTGCGGCCTGACGGGGCGGAAAATCATCGTCGATACCTACGGCGGTCGCGGTCGCCATGGCGGCGGGGCGTTCAGCGGTAAGGATCCGACCAAGGTCGACCGCAGCGCGGCGTACGTCTGCCGGTACATCGCCAAGAACATCGTTGCGGCGAAGCTGGCGAAGCGTTGCGAAGTGCAACTCAGCTACGCGATCGGCTACCCGAATCCGCTGAATATCTGGGTGAACACCGAAGGCACCGCCGCACCCGGCGTCACCGATGCGAAACTGATCGAACTGATCGGCAAGCACTTCCAACTGACGCCGAAGGGGATCATCGAGACGCTCGACCTGCGTCGCCCGATCTACCTCGCCACGGCGGCCCACGGTCACTTCGGCCGCGACGGCTTTCCGTGGGAAAAGACCGACAAAGCCAGCGCCCTGAAAGCCGACGCCGGGGTGTAAATCGTATCTCTGAATCGACGTAAGTCCGAATTGCGAACGCTCCAAAACCGTGTTTTGGGGTGTTTTTTCGTCTCAAAATGCTACTTTTTGATCGCAAATCGCTGATCTGTTTTGAGGGTCTTTGCCGCATCCTGATTTCCTGATTGGGTTTGCGTCGATGGCCAGTGACATTGAATACCTGGAAGACAAGGACGGCTG
>JANXNT010000700.1 GCA_025353985.1 Limnoglobus sp. | reverse complement strand
AATCTTTTAGCCGTAAACCCGTCCATGTTCCCTTCGCGGCTTGATCGTGGCTCAGGCCTGCTTTCGAGAGACGATTAAAGTCTGCCAGATTCGTCGACCGCGATCCCCAGTATGTCGCCACACATTGAATCGCATCGACGCCCCAGTGACTCATCATCAAATCGAACAAAACTTTGCCCCGAACCACACTTCGCGAACCGTCGTCTAAATCGACGGTTTCCACCTCGAAAGACATCCTGCCCAAGTCCGTCAAACCCGCTTCGATTCGGAGCTCCGGGCGGTATTCGTCTTGGATCTCCAATAGCTCCATTGTCGCGATGACCAGCACGTATTCCGGTGGCATGTCGGCGGGCGTCAGCATGGCTCATCCCGCTTTCTGCAAACGTCAGCTCATGAACTTTGGACGCATTTGTTCGCGGTCCTTGAAGGCGTTGTCGTAGACGTCTTTCGGTAGTTTCTTCTTGCAGCGTTTGATGAACTTCTCCTGGCCACCTAACGCACACGGCACCTGGATATCGATGCCGTCGGCGGTGATATCGTAGCGATCGTGCGTTCGGTTGTAGGTGACGGCATCGATCGAGTCCCACTCGACGAACTGTCCTTCGCCGCGCCACCCGAACGCTTGTATGCCATCTTGGTTGTAAACCACACGTCGGCAACGGCCTTCGTACGTCATCCAGAGGCCACCAAATGTAAAGATCGTCCCAAACCCGAACGGTATGAACGGCAAAAACTTCGCCGTGTCTTTGCCATCCATGATGACGCCGGTGAAGCCCAATATTGCGAGCACCAGGCAAGCCATACCGAACACCAACACTCCGATACTCGCGATAAAATACCCGGCACCGTACTGCATGATGGTATCGCCATCTTCGTTCGTGGAGACCCGACCGCGGTTCATCCAATACACGAGACTAAAAACCGCAACCGCCACCACGAGCACCAGTACGACAATACCGGCTTTCATCGCTACTTGTCGCACTCTCAGTCATTGCCACAACGGACAATTTTCGCGAACCATATATGCCTGCAAAGATCATCCATACACCCAGCCACCCGCTCGCAAATAACAATGTCATTGCAAACGGCGATCCGGTATCAACGTACTCTGTGCCAAATGTATTAGGCACCGGTCGTTCGAGTTTCGGTGCTCCCAAATACGACATTGCCGTATTCGCGGCACACATTACCAGCAACCCACCCACGACAATCATTGCCACCGCGACTGGTATAGGTACTCGTGGAATAATCCACGATTGTTTGCCCGGACTCATCGTACCGTCTCCGTTACTTCAATGCTTCGCTGCCTGCGATTAGCTCGCTGATTTCCTTCGTGATGTTCGCCTGTCGCGTTCGGTTGTAGACTCGCGAAATATCCTTGATGAGGTCGCCCGCGTTTTCGGTGGCGGCC
>JANXNT010000678.1 GCA_025353985.1 Limnoglobus sp. | reverse complement strand
GCGATCGATGCGCCCGAGTCGGTCGCCGAGGTGCCAGTCGGCCGTGTGCAGAATTTTCATTCGCGTTACGCCTTCACGTCCCAGACGGCCGGCGGCGCGATCGCATCGGTCGGTCGCTTGCCCGCATCGGCACGGCCACTTCCTGCAAGTCGGCTGACGATTCGCACGGTCATGTCGCTATGGCAGTTTAGTTGGCAACTCAGGCGAACGCCCGTAATGCCCTTCGCCGCCAGCACCGATTTCTCCGCATCGGTAATCTGGCTCGGCTCGCCCGAAACGAATTCGACGCGGCAAGTCGTACAGCGTGCATTGCCGCCACACGCATGCAACTGATCGACCTTCGCATCGTCCGTCAGCGCCAGAATCAGCCGCTTCCCCGCATCGACATCGAATTCGCCCACACCCTCAACGATAAGCTTTGGCACAGTCAACCCTCGCAAGTATCCGAAGTTCGTATCGCGGTCTTTCTTAGGTATTTCCGCAGCAAACCCCAATTATAAAGCCAGTACGGCCACGAACGTCATTTCTGCGTGTGGAGATAAATGAAGCTTTTGCCGAGGCGGCCGTTGTAGTTTCCGGCGCTGATGCGTTGCAGGCCGGGGACGGCGCGGGCGGCGGCGATGGCGGCCTGGGTCGCGGCGGAGAGGGTTTCGATGTCGGGGCCGTTCAGGATGATCTCCTGAACGCTGCCGACGCCGTCGGGCAGGCGGCTGGTGATGCCGGGCTTGCCCTTCAGGGTGGGGCAGTATTCGGCGTACGTGCTGGCGATAGCGAACGGATACTTACTGCCCGCCTTCGAGCCACTGGCCGCGACGCCGCCAGGGAAGGGCAGGCAGACGCCACTCGTTTTCAAGCCGTTGCTAAAATTACCCGCGGCGGCAGCGGCCCGAACGGCGGCTTCGAGTGCGGCATCGGCGGTGCCCATAAACCAGAGATTCCCGCCCATTAAACCATCGGCCCAACCGAAGCGGCGCTCGATGACGAACTCACCGGAGAGGATCGGAATCACCCGGACGCGACGCCCGGAGCGTTCGGTTTTGAACTGGTGACCGTCGCCGAAGTATGACACTTTCCGCCCGAGCGGGAACCACTTGTCTTCGGCAGGCAAGACGTTGAAGCACGCGGTCGTCGGGCAGGTCAGCACGTTCTGCGAGACGCGCACTAATAAGGCGCGTTCGAGTTTCGTCTCGCGTTCCTTCCAGAATCGCGGCACGTGAAATTGCACGATCGCGCCGGGGCGGCCATCGGGCGTGTCGGTGGTGTATCGGCTAACGCCGGCTTCGCAGTCGCAGAGGATCGAGGAACTCGCGTTGCCGGTGGCGGCGGCGACTGCGATGTCCATCCAGTGCCGGTCACGGGCGGTAATCAGTACTTCGGCGTAAATACTGCGGAACGCCTCGGCATACGTGTCGTCGATGATCGCGGGCACAGTAAGACCCTCCATGGAACGGATTGCTGTTCGTATCTTAGAATTGGCGGTGCGGGTTGGTTAGCCCGAACCGGGTGCCACACACGTGTGCGAGGTCAGACATGTTCGCCGAAACCGACCCAGCGATTGCCGAACCGGTAACGGTTGCACCGGTGCCTGCGCCCGTCCCGATCAATAAGGCACAGGGCCGGATCGATCTCATCAACGTGGTCGGCATCGCGTTCGTCGGGCTGATCGTGGCTGCGCTGTTACTCAAAATCGCGACGCGATACCGCCGGCAGATCGACGAACCCGACGAAATCAATGCCTCGGTGTCGATGTCGTCGTTC
>JANXNT010000660.1 GCA_025353985.1 Limnoglobus sp. | reverse complement strand
TCTATCCAATTGAGCTACGAGTGCGTTCCAGAACTATACCGTCAGTGATGGGGCATGACAAGTCGGCGCGGGGTTGCCCTCGACTGGCGTTCTGCGTTTACTGTACCTTCATAATCGTCGAACTTCCCGTCGAGCGGTTGCGAGAGTACGTCCGATGATCGATCAGTTTTCGCAGTACGGCTACATGGGCGTGTTCGCCGCGATTATCGCGACGGGCTTTGGGCTGCCGTTACCGGAGGAACTTCCGATCCTCACGGCAGGTGTGCTCGTCGGCCATGGCGACACGTTGCCTCCGAATGCGATGGCGCTCGATCCGGCGCGACTGCGTTGGTGGGTCATGCTGCCAGTATGCATTCTGGCGGTCGTAGTCGGCGATGGGTTACTGTACGCAGTCGGGCGTATTTGGGGGCCGCGGTTGCTGAGTAAGAAGTGGGTGCAGGAGAAAATCCTCACCGCCGAGAAGCGGGCGCTCATCGAGAAGAATTTCCAAGATCGCGGCATTATGATTTTGCTCACGGCGCGTTTAACGCCGGGCATTCGCACGCCAATCTTCCTAATGGCGGGCGTGCTGCGCGTGCCGATGACGCGGTTCCTCATCGCCGACGGCCTGTATGCCATCCCCGGCGTGAACCTGATGTTCTGGCTCGCGTATTACCTCACCGATCAGGTTCTCGAAGTCTTCCACAAGATCGATCAATACCGCCCACTCGTATTCGTGGCGATCCTGTCCGCAGTCGCGGGCGCGGTACTATATCGCTTGTTTTTCAATCGGAATGTGACCACGGGAAGTTCGATCGACGTACCGACGTTGGCGAAACCGGTCGAGAAAGTCGAGCAGGCGATCATGGGTGCGCTCGACGCCGTCACGCACATCGGCCATCACCCCGACAAGGCCGAGAAAGCGATTTCACCACCGGTAACGGAGATACCGCCACCGACCGGGTAATCGATTTACGCCACCGCGCAGACGACCGAGTAGCCGCGGTTCTCGATGACGTCGCATTCGCCGAATGACTCGAATATGAGTGGCACGACGGCGGTGGGCATCTTGGTGACGATGTAAAAGCGGCCACCGGTTTTCAGCAAGTCGCGCGAGCCTTGTACGAACAACCGGGCGACCATCGAGTCGCCGTAGTAGGGCGGGTTTGCCAGCACAACGTCGAATGTGCTCATGCCTAGCCCTTCGAGTTTTGCCGATTCGACGATGGTGTAATCGGTGAGGCCGTTCGCTTTCGCGTTGATGTCGCTGAGCTGCGTGGCGCGTAAATTGCTGTCGATGAAGGTGACTTTGCCCTTCGGACCGGCCTTCGAAGCCGCGAGGCAACCGACGGCCCCGGCCCCGCTGCCGAGGTCGAGGATATGGTCGCCGGCGCGAATGTCGGCGACTTCGAGGAGCGCCCGCGAGCCGCTATCCATTCGCCCGTAACTGAAGATGCCGGGCCGCGTTAGGAAGTCCATCGAAGGGCCGCCGTCTCCGTGCTTCGCGTGGAAATTCACTTCGTGGCGGCGGCGCGGGCGATCGTCCGCCACCTTCGTGCTGAAGAACGCGATGCCGTGTTCGGTCGATGGCGTCTGCCCGCATTTGCCGAACATCTTCTTGTGCAACTTCGCGAACTGCGTGTCTTTCTCGTACTCGGACAGCGTCAGGAACAGCCCGCCCGGTTGCAAGATGTGGTAGCCTTGTTCGAGCATATCGAGTTTCAGTTCGCGGTCGGCGTACGCCCCGGCCGGAAGGATGACCGTCTGGAATTTTTGCGGTAAGTCCCACAGGTCTGGGGCCAGAACGACCTCAGCGACGACCTCGCGCTCGATGAGTTCTTCCTTCAGCCGTTCGGCGGGGAAGTGATCCATCTGGAAGCAGGTAATGTCCATTCCGGGCAGTGCCGCGACGAGGTGCGAGATCGGCCGCGGCGCTCCGAGGGCGATGCAAACGGGCGATTTCACCCGCTCGGCAACGGTGGCAAATAACTCGGTCAGATAGCGCATAATTCACTCGGAAAAGAACGAGCCACGGGAGCAACCCGTGGCTCAAAGGTCGAATCGTTCGTTCGCAATCAGTCGTTGTCATCATCGTCTTCCGCGTCATCGTCTTCGATCTCTTCGTCGTCGGTTGCGCCTTCGACTTCGGCGAAGCCCGCAATCACCTTCGGGTTGCGTAACATGGCAATCGCGAAGATGCCGACCAACAGCGGCAAAATGCCGAGGACCGCACCGGTGAGCGCCCACGTGTACGATTCGAGGTTCTGCATTCGGCTCGCACCGAGGCAGATCAGCGCGCCCCAGACGATCAGCAACACGCCGAGCAGAATCCAGACGGCTTGTTCGCTAATTTCGTCTTCGCTGGGCGACACTTCCGTAAAGACCAGCGGCCAGATCGCCCACAGCGTCATGATGATGCCGATCAGGATCGTGAACCCACCCTCAGCCACGAGCAGGTTCGAGGGCATCACGAGCAGCGACATGGCGGGGCCGCGATCGCTGCGTTTGCTCTTGTCGACTTGGCCGTCGAACTTGACTTTCTTCTTCGCTTCGGCTTGTTCTTCCGTGTCTTCGTCGTTGATGACCCCGTATGGGTTCATGTCGTTATCATCGTCGTCGGCCGGCTTCTTGATCTTGGCCGCTTCCGGCTCAGCCACTTCGACCCGTTTCGGCACGAAGGCTGTCGAGCATTGTTTGCAGCGGATCTTCTTGCCCGCTGGCGGGGCGGTGTTCGATTTCAGTTCCGCTTCGCAACCTGGGCACGTGAACGCGAACATGAGTGAGACTCCCGGCGCATGAAGTATGTATTTCGCCTATCATATCCCGCGTCTATGGCTTCTGCCAGACGCTAAGTGTCGCCGATTGCCCGAGAACTCGCACGCGCAACTGGCGTGAAGGCACCCAGTCGTACGGTTTCAGCGCGCTGCGGAGTGCATCCTGATCGGCCACGAGCAGCACCGCACGCCCTTCGGGTTTCAGTACGCGGTTCCATTCGCGTGCCAGCCCCTTGTACAGTGCGGGGATCTCCTCCGGCGTCAAAATCTGTTCGCCGAACGGCGGATTCGAGATCACGCGATCCACCGATTCCGAAGCGAGCGGCAACGCGACCGCGTTCCAGCGCGCGAGGTGCGTCGGCCCCAATCGCTCGAGGTTTTCCCGCGTGCAATAGACCGCTTGCGGGTCGATGTCGCCGCCGATCACGGTGACGATCCCCGCCTTGCGTTGTCGCGAAAGTTCTATTTGCTCGGCGAGAATCGTCCCCGCGCCGCACATCGGATCGAGCACGACCATATCCGGTGCCGCCGCCGCGAGGCGCACCATCGCGGCGGCGAGTGTCGGCCGCAACGAGGCCGCCACGTGTTCCAGTTTGTACGTCCGGTGTCGCATCGTGCGATCCGACAACCGCAGCCCGCACATCGCGACTTTGCCATCGATTTTCAGCCAAATTTCCAGCCACGCATTCTCTTCGGCGGGCACCCAGTTCGGTGGAATCTTCCCCGCCAACCCGTCCGCCATCGCATCGAGTGCATCGACGCGACGGTAGCCGTGCTCGCCCTGCATCTGGCAAACGAGGTGAAACGTCGGCTTCGGTTTCGGCATCCCGCGAATCGAGTGGTGAATCGCGAACAGCTGATTCCAGTCCGGAATTTTCGCCGTCCATTGCGTGATCAGTTTCAAGTCCGACGACTTGTAAGTAAGGGTATCGGACCCCCACGCGAGCAAGTAGACATCCTCGGTCGTGCGCAGTTTCACCACGTCCGGCGTGATTTCGTCCAGGCGAAACACCGTGATCCCGCGTGCCGTCTTCTTGACTTCCGCCCCGAGATCGCGCGTCAATTCATCGGCCACCACCGGTTCGAGTCCGGGGTGCAGCATCGCATACAAAGGCGGTGGCGGTTTCGGCGGATTTTTCTTGCGAGACATAGTTGCGACCGTAATGGCACCGTCCCGACGCAAGGCGCGCAGTCGCGGTGTGAACGGGTAATATACGTTTTTCGATTGACAGCGAAGAACATCTGTGCCGTTGCGCTCGTGGCAAGATTGCACACAGCGGTTTCGCTCCGACGATGCAAAATGGAAAAACGCCCCAAAAGCCGGTTTTGGGGCGCTCGCAGTTGTCTATTTTTGACTATCTATTACTGCACGTCTTGCGGCAAGATTTCCCCACCTTGACGGCTCACGAGTGCGGCCAGCATTGCCAAGGTGATGTTGCTCTTGAGCAGGCGTACCGAGCCGTCGCCCATCACGATGTTGCAACCCGCGATGTGGAAGCCGTACAGTTCGTTGTCGCTGGAGCCATTGACCGCGCTCGGGCCGCTACCTTGCGTACCGAGGCTGCCATCGGCTCCGTTGATGCCGAACCAACTATCTTGGTCGCCCCAACCGCCGGCGGCCCCGTTCCCATCGCGGTCTGCGCCCCGCTTGACCCCACCGCTGCCGTATCGGAATGGCCGACCCGCGGCTTCGACGATCAACGATGTGTTGCTCAGGCCGTCGGTGACTGCGGCGAACGGCGTCTCGCGATTGCCTTCCAGAAGTGGCGGTCCTTTGGAAATCACTTGCGTGCCAATACTCGCATCGACCCAACTGCCGCCGCAGCCGCTCGGGGCCGCGTAGTCCGTGCGACCCATGCGGATCTGCGTCAC
>JANXNT010000623.1 GCA_025353985.1 Limnoglobus sp. | reverse complement strand
GGAAACGCCGCTGATAGCACCGCCCGCGAACGGGTGATCTTGTGCGACATCCGCGTCGTGCCAAGCAGTATTAATGCCAAGAGTCCGAGTACGATGCCGGCCGCCCAATCGTTCGAGTAAATCGCGGCTGCCACGATGATGGCGATAGCGAACAGGCGGAAGATCGTGCCGAACCAGGGACGCCGTGCGAGAAACAGCACTTCGAACAATCGCCCGCCATCGAGTGGCAGGATCGGTATCAAGTTGAATGCATTCACGATGACGAAAAACAGCCCCAGTTCGAACAGAAACGATTCCTTCGCCGGTTGCCCGATCGCGATCATCAGGAAGCCGATTAGCAACCCTGGCAGTGGGCCGAACAAGATCATGACCGCTTGTTTCCAAGCCGGTGCCGTCTCATTTGTGCCCGACACCGCCGCGCCGAAGAACGGCAAGAAGAACAGTTTCACGTTGCGGTAACCGTACGCACGCATCGCGAAAAAGTGGCCGAGTTCGTGGACGATCATCACGATGAGGGCGACGCCGATCCAGCGGATTCCTTGCGAAGCAAACGAGAGGATGAACAGCGCCATCGACACGAAAAAGATCATCCCGGAACGCTTCGGTGGCGTGAGGTCTTTCGGTGGCGTTTTCATCGCCGTCATCGTTTGCTGATACGCGATTTCGTGGCCGATCTCGCCACTGACCGCGTCTTCGAGCAGTGCCCTTGGCCCGTTCGGCGTGTAATCGTCGGGCTGAACCGCGTAAAAATCGTCGGTGCCATCCATGCCCGGCTCTTGCGGGGCATCGGGATCGTCGGCCCACGGGTCGAAATCGGGGTCGGACGACTCGAACGGGTCGTCGGGTGTCGGCGTATTCACGATGCATCTCACGAGTGGCGGTAAGCTGCCGTTCTTTCTACCCAACGAACTAGTTGGCGTCATACGATTCCTAGTAAACTGCGCCGGATCGCGTCATCGGCTTGCCGCGATAGGGGCTGCGCTCTAGGTTAAAAGCCTGTCTAAAAATTAAGACGTTCAATGTTTGGTTAGGGAGAAGTCGTATGGCGGGCCGACGACGCGGTAGCGGACGGCGCAAGGTGGGTCGGAAGAAGCGACGGATGCGCGCGAAGATTCGCCACCGCAAATAGTCGACGGCGGCGTGCGATTACATTGTTCGCCCACCATCTACGACCACCACTTGGCCGGTCATCAACGATGTGCCATTCGCCAGAAACACGACGACGTCTGCGACGTCGTCCGGGTCTGCGGCACGTTTGAGCGGTGCCGATTCCAGATACTTTTCAATCTGCGCTTCACGGCCAGCTAACCACCGCGTCAGGATCGGTCCTGGCGCGATGGCATTCACGCGCACTTCTGGCCCGAAAGCTCTCGCCAACGATTGTGTCAGTGCGTTCACCGCCGCTTTGCTCGCGCAATACGGTATCGAACTGCCCTGCCCCGTCAGTCCAGCGACGCTCGACACCGTGACGATATTCCCTTTTCGTGCCTTCAACAGCGGCATCGCGGCACGGCAACAGTAGAACGTGCCCTTTAAGTTCACCTGCAAGATTTCATCCCAGATCGCATCCGTTAGCGCGTCGATATCCGCGTGTGGAACGAAGTGCGTCGTCGCCGCATTGTTGACGAGCACATCGAGACCGCCGAACGTCGATTCAACCGCCGCGAACATCCCACGAACCTGCGTATCGTCGCCGATGTTCGCCTTATGAACGAGCACCGGCACACCGCAGGCACGCACGAGGTCCGCCGTCTCTTCCGCCTCGGCCACGGACTTCGAGTAATTGACCGCCACCGCATATCCGAGTTTCGCGAAGCGAACCGCACACGCCCGCCCCACACCCGTCGCCGACCCTGTAACCAACGCAACCTTTTGCATGATCGTAGCCCTTTCGATTCTGGAAAAATAACACGCCAAACGGCCACAACAACCGCGTGGAGATTCTTGGACAGTTATGCGAAGGTGTGCTAACTTTTGACAGTATTTTTACCGTCGATTGTGATTTATGATCCCACCCCGCAATACTCGTTTTGAATCGCTCGATGCGTGGCGGGGGATTGCGTGCCTGCTCGTCGTGATTTATCACAGTACGAATGCCTACGCGGCCTCTGACGAGTTTCTGACGCGGATACATGAACACGGTGGCTCGTTCGCGGATCATTTATTGGTTCTCACATCGAAATTGTGGGTCGGCGTACCGCTGTTTTTCGTCATCAGCGGGTACTGCATCGCGGCGACCGCCGATGCGTCTCGAAATAAACCGCGACCGGCAGTCTCGTTTTTGTATCGCCGCCTGAAGCGAATTTATCCGCCATTGTGGGCATATTTGGCGTTGTGCGTCGTTCTCTTATCGCTGATCCCAACTGCGTATTGGTACCAAACGTCGCTGAGATACCCGATCCACGCGTTCCGAACCGAAGGCTTGTCGTTTTGGAATGGCATCGGTTCGCTGACGCTCACCGAAGAATGGCGACCGCTCCTCGTCGGCCCACCGTACGCTCAATATTCGATTCAACTCTGGACGCTTTGTTTCGAGGAACAATTTTATTTCATTGTGGGCTTCATACTTCTCGTCGCGCGGCAATGGTTGTTCCCCGCGATTGCCTTGGTGACGCTGTTTGTGTTTCTCAATATTGCAAGCTTCAGTGCGAATAGTGGCTACGATTTGACCGCGTATCAGATTCGTGCCGATGGGTTGTTCCTGAACGGCCTGTGGCTCGCGTTTGCAGCAGGCGTGGCAATCTATTACCGAGCCAACCGCGCGACGCCGATTCTGGCACGTTGCCTCGAACTGCTTCTTTTCGTGCTTTTGCTGTGGTCGATGCAAGGCGTGAAAGCGTGGTGGCGGTTCGAATCGGACACCACCGCGAATCTGGTCATCGCGTTCTCGTTCGCGCTGCTATTATGTGCCATCCAGCGGTTCGATGCGCGTATCGCGAAGTGGCGCGGCCTCGCGCCGTTTCGCGCGTGCGGGCAGATTTGTTACAGTCTGTATCTCATCCACATGCCAATTACCTTGTTTGGAAGTTCGCTACTCTATCATGCGGGCTTGACGAGTTCCATACAGACGATCTGCATCGTCGTACCGATCTGTATGTTGGCTTCGATATCGGCGGCAATACTGTTCCACCGCACCATTGAAAAACGTTTCATGAACAAGCCGAATCCCGCGCCATCTGCACGATCTCGATCTGCGTGAGCAATGCCCCGGCGAGTTCTTCGCGGGTGACGGCCGTGCAAGGTAATTTTTCGCCGCCGATGTAAGCGACGGTGGCCATTCCTTCGAGCGTGTTCGCCACCATTAGATCGGCCAACGAGTGTCGGCGCGAGGCTTCGGCGACTTCGAAAAGATCCTTCGTTGCGAGTCCGACTTCGAGTTTGAACTTGACGAGTGTTCCCGTAAAGTTCCATTCGCTTCGTATGCGGTCGATCAGCTTTGCCGCTGGAATCAGCTTCAGCCAAAGCTCCGGGTGACTCCCCTTCACTTTGCCCTTCGCGACATCGATCGTGGGGCGGCCAGCGGCATCGGGTACGAAGCAACCCGCAACGGTGTAGTCGCTGACTGCCGCCGATTGCACGATGGCATCGAAGCGATTGCCGGGTACGAGTTCGATGAGGAGCGCGTGCAAATCGTCGTAGGTTTGGTATGGCCGCACCTGCCAACGCGAGGGGTCGAATGCGATGCCCGGAGCGAGTTCCGCCAAGACTTTCGGGACCGAAGTGGCAATCGTCACCGCGTGCCCACGGCGGTACGCTTCCACCGCGATCCGACCGCCGGTTCGCCCGCTAAAAATGTTCGTTATGCAGCGCACATCGTCGATGGGCGTCTGCGTATTCCCAGCGGTCACAAGTAGTTTCATATGGCACTTCACATTCATACCCGCAGTATATGTCTCGCTGTAGAAACGGATGCTTACATAGTGGGACATGCTCGAATGCAGCCGTGTGGAAGTTTCGCGATTCTTGCATTTCAGAATCCTGTGATTCGGCTCGTCATCATGAATGGTTCCGCAAACTGACATTCATCCTACGCAACCTGTCCTACAGCCCCGTTCTATTTTTCCACAGTTCGTGTCGTTTTTTCATTCGTGGCCTTGCTAATACTATTTTGGAACGGCGCAGGACGATGTCATTTCGACAGTCGGCTGTCAGTCGATTCCATAAGGGAAACAACAGGAACGGACCATTTTATGCCACCTCTCCTCGCAAAGTTATCGATGGATTTCGCGGCGAATACGCCGATTCAGTCGGTCACGTTGTACCTGTTCTTCGCGGCCACCGTTGCGATGGGTGCCGCCACGGTGTATTTCCTTTACGAACGCAGTGGCGTTCCCGCTCGATACCAGGGCGTCATGACTGTCGCGGCTTTGGTCACCGGGATTGCGTGTTTCCACTACTTCAAAATGACCGAACAGTATATGGTCGGCGGTACCTTCCCGACCGCCCTTCGCTACGTCGACTGGCTGTTTACCACGCCATTGTTGCTCATCAAGTTCCCGCTCTTGTTGCAACTCGGTACCCGTGGGAAAAAGTTCTTCCTGCAACTCGTGGTTCTCGATGTGGCGATGGTCGTCACGGCATTTATCGCCGAAACATCCCCGATCGGCGGCTCGACGTGGTGGCTGTTCTTCTCGGTGGCCTGTGCCTTTGAACTGCTGATTGTCGCGGTGCTTTTCCTCAGCTTAGGCGGAGCGATTCGCTCGGCCCCCGCACCGATCGCCGATGCATTACGGACGATGAGATTGTTCATCCTCATCGGTTGGGCGATCTATCCAATCGGGTTCTTGCTGGCACTGCTCGGTGCGGGTGAGTATCGCGAAATCGCTTACAACATTGCCGACGTCATCAACAAAGTGGGCTTCGGTTTAGTCGCCTATGCAGGTGTAAAAGCCCTTGCATACAAGGAAGAAGTAGGCACTCCGTCGTATCGCACCGCGTAAGTCACCGAGAACTGTTTCACCCACGTTTTGCGGTAGTAAAATGGCAGTCATCGTTCCGGTCCGGTGGTCCAACCGAGACCGAACGATGTTCGGCCTGCTCCCACCGCTTCTGCTGTTGGCTTTGGTTCTCGTCGAGTTGCGGTACCCGTTTTCTGTGGCACTCGCGGGTTGGCCGTTCGCACTTTCGCTCATCGTAATCGGGCTTCCTCACGGTGCGGTCGATCTTGCCGTGAGTGCGCGACTAAGAGGGGCCACGACATGGTTGCAAAGTCTGCGTGGCTTTGCCGATTACGCCTTACTGCTCGTTCTCGTTTTAGCCGCCGCGTTCGCCTTTCCTACACTAATGGTACTGGCGTTTGCCATACTCAGCGCCTGGCATTTCGGATCTGCGGATGCACTGGACCTGAACGAAACGTTGGGTGAAAACCGTGTTGTAAACTGGGTTGTCGCCGCCGCTCGTGGATCTCTGGTGCTTGCACTCCCTTTCGTGTGTCACCCCACTGACAGTTGCGAAGTCGCGAATCGGCTGCTGCAACTCTTCGGCTCCGACAGTACGACTGTCTATGTAGAGGTCATCTCGTCCGCTTCCGTGGCAATTCTCGGCTTGGCTTTCGCCGTGATTCTCGTTGAACTGTTCATCCAAATCCGCGCCGGCAATCGAAAATACGCTGGAACATTCTTTCTCGAAATCGGTTCGCTGGTCGCCGCGTTTGCCGTATTGCACCCGCTATTCGCGATGGGCGCTTACTTCCTCTGCTGGCATAGTTGGCGACACACGCGTCGGTTGATTCGCCTGATGGAAGGCGAGTCGGCCTCGATCACTCGCGCCGTGTTACGCCTACATCTCCGTTCCCTGCCACTGTTGATTCCAACGCTCTCGGTCGTTGCAGCCGTGTTAGCGTGGGTATTACCCCATGCCACAATTCTGGATGTTGCCGTCGTGGCCCTCGCCGTATTCGTGGTGGTCACGCCGCCCCACCAGATGCTGATCGGTCGCCTGCAAGGAATCGGCCGACTCGATGAGCCGAGCGATGGAATTTCGTAGCGGACGTGATGAGATCCGGTATACTGGCGTTCCGCTACGGTGTTTCCTGCGCCATTACCTGCCGGGGTTTCCATCATGTTTCGACTTTGCA